>JAFGNX010000054.1 GCA_016926835.1 Candidatus Aminicenantota bacterium
CCCCACGGTGTCAGTGGGGTTATCGTGATTGAGGAGTCACACTTTTCAGTGCATACCTGGCCGGAGTACGGCTACTGTGCACTGGACATCTTCACGTGCGGGACAGAAGTGGATTACTACACCGCACTTGAATACCTCAAGGGCGCATTCCAATCAAAACACATCTCGGTCAGTGAGGTGAAACGTGGGATCCTGGATCTACCGGTCAAACTCCTGCATAAACCCGAGGTAATAGGGGAAAAACATGAAACAATCAATGCCTGAAATCAAGCAGGAATTTGAACGGCGCAAAGCCTGGGGATTGCTCACCAGCCTCGATATCCATGATTGCAACCCGGAAACCATTCGTGATCCCGAAGCCATCCGCCGGTTCGTAATCGAATTGTGCGAGCTGATCGAAATGAAGCGCTTCGGTGAACCCCTGATCGTTGACTTTGGCGAAGATCCACGGGTAAGCGGATTTTCCTTAACCCAGTTAATCGAGACTTCTCTGATCTCAGCTCATTTCGCAAATGCCAGCAATGCGGTGTACCTGGACATCTTCAGTTGCAAGTACTACGATCCGGAAACAGCCGCCCGCTTCAGCGCCGATTTCTTCGGCGGACGCATTGCCAACCAGAACGTGGTCATCAGAAAATAAAATCCCGGGCGCCCCGCTTGCGGGGCGCCCGTTTTTCTTTGCTGGGGAGACTCAACCATGACCAACTGGTTCGAAGAACAATTGGACATCGATAAGGGCCGCGCCATACGCATCCGCACCCGCAAACTGCTCGAAAACGTTCAATCGGATTTCCAGGAAATCAGCGTATACGAAACCGATGCATTCGGTCGCATGTTGGTGCACGACGGCGTCATCATGTTGACGGAATTCGATGAGGCTCACTACCATGAAATGATCGCTCACGTTGCCCTCATCACCCACCCCTCGCCCGCGGATATTCTGGTGATCGGCGGCGGCGACGGCGGGACCCTGCGGGAAGTACTGCGCCACCCCCGGGTTCAGACCGCTCGGCTGTGTGAAATCGATCCCATGGTGGTTGAAGTTTGCCGCAACCATTTCCCCGGACTGTCATCCGGTTTCAACGATTCCCGGGCGTCTCTTCATTTTGAGGATGGCGCCGAATTCGTCAAGCGCCACACCGCGGCTTTTGATGTGATTATCGTGGATTCCTCCGATCCCATCGGTCCCGCCGAGGTGTTGTTCCAGAAAGAGTTTTACCGCTCCATGAGAAACGCATTAAAACCCGGCGGCATCGTCATTACCCAGTCGGAATCTTTCATGTACCATGCCGAATTGATCGGGAAGATCGCCTCTTTCTGCCGCACGATTTTCCCGCTCTACCGGTACTATTACACCATGGTTCCCACTTACCCCAGCGGCCTGATCGGATTCAGTTTCTGTTCCCTGGGTCCGGATCCGCTAAACGAAGTTGATTTGGAACGCATCGCCGCTTTGGGCCAAATGCGCTACTATTCAGCCGAGATCCACCGCGCCGCATTTACCCTGCCGGCCAGAGCGCAGGAAATCTTTACAGATTAGGGCATCATAACGATCAATCCGGTATTATCATACCGTCTCACGGGAATGACTGTAATCGAAAAAACCATGCGCCCCTGGCCATTCGCCAAAGGGGCCAATTCGTAAATTATCGCTACTCTTTCATTCCCGCTTCAATATCCTTAACGCTTTTGGGGATGCCCGGACCCAGCACGCGATAACCATCCGCGGTCACCAGCACATCGTCTTCTATGCGGATCCCCCCGAAATCCCGGAAGGTTTCAAGCGCTTGGTAATCAATGAAATCACTGTGCATTCCTTCCCGGCGCCACTGATCAATCAAAGCCGGAATAAAGTAAATTCCCGGCTCAACCGTTACCACAAATCCCGGATACAGCTCCCGCGCCATACGCAGGGCCGACAACCCGAATTGCCGGCTGCGACTGATGGTTTCATCATAGCCCACCAGGTTTTCTCCCAGGTTCTCCATGTCGTGAACGTCCAACCCCAGCATATGCCCAAGGCCGTGGGGGAAAAAGAGGGCATGAGCACCCGCTTGAACGGCCTCATCCACATCTCCCTTCATCAGACCGACGTCTTTGAGTCCAGCGGCGATCTCGCGCGCGGCCGCCAGATGAACTTCCAGGAAACGCACCCCGGGGCGCATGGCCTGAATGGCGGTTTCCTGCGCGCGCAAAACAATCTCGTATACCCGGCGCTGAATAGGAGTGAAACCCCCGCCTACCGGAAACGTACGCGTGATATCCGAGGCGTAGTGTTCCGGTGATTCCGCCCCTGAATCCACAACCAGCAAGTCACCTTCACGCATTTCGTTGCCGTGGAAATGGTTGTGCAGGGTTTCTCCGTGCACGGAAAGAATGGTTGGGAAAGAAACATAACTGTTCGCCCGGCCAACCACCCCCAGAAGGGCTCCGGTTACCTCGCCTTCGTTGACTCCGGGCTTTGTCATAGTCATGACGGTCTGGTATATGCTCGAAGAGATGTCCAGTGCTTTTTCGATCTCCCGGATTTCCGCTTCGCTTTTGATTGAACGTTGGGCCACTACAGCCCGGACCAGCGATTCAGAAGCATGGCGAGTGACCGCCGCGATGCTTAGTCCGAGCCACTCCGCAATCCGTACCTGCTCTTCCATGCGGTACGGCGGTAAAAAGTGAACACGCCGCCCCGCTTTCACCGCCGCAAAAAGACGTTCGGCCAATTGGCTGTTGTCACCCGTGCTCTGGATTCCCACACCTTCGGCCAGCTCGCGTACCGACGGCTGGGGGCCCATCCAGATGATATCATCAATATCAAAATCATCGCCGTAGAGGTAATCCCGGTCTTCATCCACATCGATCAAACCCACAAAGCCCGGCTTATCCACACCGAAATAATAAAGGAAACTGCTGTCCTGGCGAAATGGATATGGATTGGCCGGGTAATTCATGGGGCTTTCGCCGTTTCCCGGGAACAGCAACAATCCGGAACCCATCTGACGGCGCAATACTTGCCGTCGCTCTCTGTATACGTTTTCGTCAAACATGGTTGTACCTCCTCGACCGCCTCAGAGTAACAGAGTAAAACAAATCAGGTTTCGGCGCAACCGTGTTTTAATCCGAACTACTGATCCTCTTCCAACGCCTGCTGGCAATTCACGCAATACAAAGCGAAAGGCAACGCGTGTAAACGCTTCTCCGGAATTTCAACTCCGCATTCCTGACATTTTCCGTATTCCCCGGCCTCGATCCGCTTCAGTGCCGCATTGACTTTCTCCAAGCTTGCTCTGGCATTGGTGGCGATTAAGGAACCAAATTCCCGTTCAATCAATTCCGTGGCCTGATCTACTTCGTCCATGCTGTCCCGGCCGCCTTCAACTTCACCGTCCTCGGCCTGGACCAGGCGGTTCAGTTCTTCGCGAAGCCCAAGCAGTCTCTTTTCAAAACGTTTCGCATCTCGCTCATCCATTTCTTCCTCGCTTTAGCGGTGGTATGCATGGCCCTTGACAATCGAAAGGGCGCGATACAACTGCTCAAGGAACATCACGCGGAACAAATCATGGGGGAAAGTCATGGGTGAAAAAGAAAGCAGATCATCCGCCCTTTTGCGGATATCATCAGCCAACCCGGCCCGCCCACCCATGACAAACACAAGTTTGCCACTGACCCGGGACATGCATCCAGCCAGGAATCCTGCGAATCCTTCTGAATCAAGCATACGCCCGGAAGCGTCAAGACCGACTACGTAATCCTGGCGTGCCAGGGCCTGAAGCATCTGTTCCCCTTCCCTTTTCCGCAACAGTTGATCGTCCGCGGATTTCTGTTCCCTTACATTTTTGAGTGTGAATTTTACATAAAATTCAATGCGTTGTAAATACTTTTTCTCCAGGACAGCCAGTTCCTTGAATTTTTGCCGGCCCGGCACCAGGAATTCAACTTGATTCATACCGTTTCAAGCGATTGTACAGGGATTTGCGCGAGATCCCGAGTATCCGTGCCACGGTTGTTCGTTGGGGATAACGGCGCATCAGGAACCGGATGTATTCTTCTTCCAATCGATCCAGGCTCCATTCGCGAGCGCAGGCCAACTCCAGCAAAGTGGCACCGTCATTCACCAGGTGTTCAACTCGATCATCGGCCAGCACCCCGCCAAAGATTCGGGCGGATTCAACCAGATTCTGAAGTTCGCGGATATTGCCCGGCCAGGGGTAATCCAACAGACGTCGCTGCCCATCCGCGGTCAAGCGCACTTCAACCCCGAAACGCCGGGCAAAATGGATGAGCAGAGAACGGATATCTTCCGGGCGCTCACGCAGGGGCGGAACCGGGACGGTCAGGGTGGAAATGCGGTAAAAAAGGTCGGGCCGAAACGTGCCCTCGCGCACCCGTTTCTCAATATCGGCATCCGCGCTGAATATGAAACGCGCGTTAACCTTGCATTCCCGAACATCCCCCAGCGGATAGTATCTTCGACC
This sequence comes from Candidatus Aminicenantota bacterium, assembly GCA_016926835.1. Taxonomy (GTDB): domain Bacteria; phylum Acidobacteriota; class Aminicenantia; order UBA2199; family UBA2199; genus UBA876. The sequence continues at coordinate 4,470 of JAFGNX010000054.1, forward strand.
TTCTATGATGCGCAACAACTTGGCCTGGATTGCCAAGCCAAGCAAATCGATCCGGTTCAGAAACAAAGTCCCGTTTCCCGCAACGGCCCATTTGCCGCTGAAATCCTGTTCCGCACCGGTAAACGCTCCCCGGCGATGCCCAAACCATTCACTTTCCAACAGGGTCTCGGGCACATCCCCGCAGTGCAGGTTCAGAAACGGATGGCAGCCACTGACCATATGAAGATATTCCGCCCACACATCTTTTCCACTGCCGGTTTCTCCAATCAGCAGTACCGGGGTTTTGAGGGGAGCGGCGCGATCCAGACGCCGCCGCACCTCCAGGGAACCCGGGTCAGTTAAGTGATCAACCGAGACAGAATCGGTATTGTTTGGCATCCATCCAGAGTTTTTCCAAAGCAAATCTGCGCCGGTTCTCAGCGGTAAAAACATGCACAACGAAATCAAAGTAATCGAGCAGAATCCATTCCGCAGCTGCCTCTCCCTCGGTATTGGCCGCTTTCAAACGATGAATCCGCCGCAGAGTGCGCTTTACCTCGTCTGCCATAGCCAGGTTCTGTCGCGTGCTGTTTCCGTGGGCGATGACCATGTAATCGGTCACATCGCTGATGTCCTTTATCTTGAGAACGACGATGTCACGGGCCTGCTTGTTCAGCATGGCACGAACCACGTTTTTCACTTCAGCCGGAATACGCCGGCGCTTCAGGTCTTCCAAGACGGCTTGATAGGCTTCACTCTCCATATAGGCCATTTTCCTCCATTATACACTTTACACGGGGATCCAGCATTTCCGCCGCTTCGGGACCGCCACGACACCAGCGCCGTATCCGGGTCGAAGAAAACGGAAGGGTTTCTGATTCATATGCCAAAAGATTCACTCCGGGCGGACCATGAAACCGCAATGGGTACACGCGCAGGGGAATGCCTTCGGCACGCAACAGGGAACGAACCCCATCCAGGTGACCCGGATCCCGCAGTGCCACGATGAATACCACGGTCCGCAAAAGGCGCCGCCACTCCTTCCAGGTTGGAATCTCCAAAAAGCCTTCGCTTCCGGAAATAAAAAAGAAACGATCCTGAGGAAAGCGGCGTTGCAGTTGTTCAACCGTGTCAATTGAATAGGAACGCCCGTGCCGGCGCATTTCCATATCTGAAGCCTGAAGGTACGGATAGGGAGCCAGCGCGGTTTGCAGCATTTTCAACCGGGCTTCTTCGTCCGCCACGTTGTCGCGGCTTTTGTGCGGCGGGCGGGCGCTCAAAACATACAGGATTTTATCCAGTCGAAAAGTCTTTTTCACGCGGATTCCCAGGTCCACGTGCCCCCGGTGGACGGGATTGAATGTCCCTCCCAGCAGGCCGATGTCACGTCTCATGATACAACCCGAAAAGCCGGGATTTCAACATCTCCAGGTTCAGCTCCCGCAAAGCGGATATCTCCAGATACGGCAACCCCTGTTGTTCACAGTATTCCTGCAACCGATCCGCGCCGGCACGCCCCGTGTGGGCGTTCAACAAGTCCACTTTGTTGGCCACCACAATGGCGCGTTTCCGCAGCAGGCGTGGATCGTGCGCCGCCAATTCACCTTGCAGCATCTTAAATGTTTCGGTTGGATCGTTTTCAGTGAAGGCGGACACATCGATAAGGTACAGCAAAACCCGGTTTCGTTCAATGTGCCGCAAGAAACTGAGCCCCATTCCCTCACCGAGGTGCGCTCCCGAGATAATGCCTGGAATATCGGCCACTACCAGGCTGTCGTATCCATGATACACAACCCCCAGGTTCGGTGTTAATGTGGTAAAGGGATAATCCGCGATACGGGGCCGGGCACCACTGATCTTGGAAATCAGGGTGGATTTTCCGGCATTGGGAAGCCCCACCAGCCCGGCGAAAGCGATCAGTTTCAACTCCAGGACCACGGTGATCGATTCCCCCGGAAGTCCCCTGTCGGCACGCCTGGGCGCCTGGTTGACCGATGACTTGAAACGGAAATTTCCCCGCCCCCCTTTCCCTCCCCGCGCCAGTTCAAACTCCATGCCCGGGGCGGAAAAATCCACGATCAAGCGCTCTTCGGGATGTGTTTTGACTACGGTTCCCGGGGGTATGGAAACTCGCTCATCCGCTCCGCTTTTCCCTGTTTTCCGGCTGCTGCTTCCGGAAGCGCCGTTGGCGGCGCGCAAAACATGACTGCGGGCAAAGTCTACCAGAGAATGCACCTGGGGGTCGCTGACAAGGATAACACTTCCTCCCTTGCCGCCGTCACCGCCGTCCGGTCCTCCGCGGGGGATGTACTTTTCGCGGCGAAAACTGACGCAACCGTCACCGCCGCGGCCGGCATGAAATGTGATTACCGCGCGGTCAACGAACATGGTGGGATAAAACAGCAAGAAGGGGTGGAAAAGCGGAGACAATCCCTTGGGAAAACCGCTTAATTGGGTACCACCTCGACGAATTTTCGTTTGTTACGGGTAACGAATCGAACCGTGCCCGTTACCAGGGCGAACAGGGTGTCATCCCGGCCTACGCCCACGTTCTCGCCGGCCTTGATCCGGGTTCCCCGCTGGCGCACGATAATGGATCCCGCCGGAATATTCTCACCGCCGAAACATTTGACACCGAGGCGTTTGGATTCACTGTCCCGGCCGTTCCTGGCACTGCCGCCCGATTTTTTATGCGCCATCAGTTACTCTCCTTGCCTGAATCTTTCTTGCCCGCCGTCTTGGGCGCTGTGGCTTTAGCGGAAGCGGGTTTCTTTGCCTTGGACGCCGTTTTAGCGGGGGCGGGTGTCGCCTTCTTGGCCTCAGTCGTTTTCTTGGCTGCCGCCTTGGGCTCTGCATTCTTCGCAGCCGGTTTGGCTACGGTTTTCTTTGCCGTAGATGCCGCTTTCTTGGGTACCGACTTGACTGCCGCCTTGGCGGAGGCCGGCTTTTTATCAGCCGTCTTGGACGCTGACTTATCCACCGTGATTTTACCGGAGGTGGAAGCTTTGGGTGACGAGGGTACCGTCTTCTTGGCCACAGCCGGTTTCCCGGATTCCGCTTTGGGCGTAGTCACGGGAGCTGCCTTGGGAGTGGAAGCCTTGACGGAGGCGCCGGCTTTTGCGGCTGCAGAATTATCCGCCATGGCTTTGGCGATGGCGGGATTGATCTCGATGCGCTCGATGGTGATACGGTGCAATTGCTGGCGATGCCCCTTGGTACGTTTGTACCCCTTTTTGGACTTTTTCTTGAACACAAGGACCTTGGGAGATTTGAACTCGTCCACGATACGGGCATGAACGATTCCGTTTTCCACATATGGTTGCCCGAGGTGCAGTTTCTCATCCTGGATCAGCAATACGCTGTCGAATACCACACGTTTTTCCTTGTCTATTCTGGCCGCGTCGATGCGTTCCACTTCAAGAACTTCACCCTCGGCCACTCTATACTGCTTGCCGCCGGTCTCAAGAATCGCAAACATGGGTTCTGACTCCTATTCAAAAATACACCCCCTTATATCACAAAGCGGCCGGTCAAGTCAAACCATATTTCCCCTGTATTCAAGGCTCCAGGCATGGGATTTCTCTTTTCCCTGACGCGGTCAGCGTGGTATAATCTCTCCCCGATCATGCCCATCACTGAAATCGTTCTCATCGCCCTGGGATTGTCGATGGATGCATTTGCCGTTTCCGTGGCCGCCGGGCTCTCCCTGCAACGCAACTGCTTTCCCCATGCCCTGCAGCGAGGTGTGGTTTTTGGATCTTTTCAGGCGGTAATGCCCGTACTGGGATGGCTGGGCGGCCTGGGGTTCCGCCCCATACTGGAGCCTTTGGACCACTGGATCGCTTTTGGTCTCCTGGCAATTATCGGCCTGCACATGATTTTTTCTTCCTGGAAGTCCGCGGACAGCGCGAAACATGCGGGAGGCTTTGTGCAACTTATCGTATTGGGGATCGCCACCAGTATCGATGCCCTGGCCATCGGCTTGACCTTCGCCTTGCTTGGAGTCAGGATACTCTTCCCCGTCCTGGTAATCGGTGCAACCACTTTTTTCATGTCTTTTGGTGGTGTTTACCTGGGTCAACGCGTGGGTCGCCTCTTTGCCCGCAGGATCGAAGCCATCGGCGGACTGATCCTTATCCTGATCGGCATACGCATCCTGGTCAAACACCTGGCTGCGGGGATATGAAAAGAGTTGGAGAGTTGAAGAGTTGGAGAGGGAAGAAGTTGAAAGAGTTTTGAAAACTTTTCCTTTCGACTTTAGACTTTTCACTTTTCACTTTTCACTTTAAACTTTCGACTAGACCGATGTCATCCGCGCGACGCCGATCGTCGTATTGCAGATAGTTGGAATCGGCAATCCGGCTTACGCGGGAGCA
>JAFGNX010000055.1 GCA_016926835.1 Candidatus Aminicenantota bacterium
AAGTGATAGATGACGTTGTACAATTTGATCTCAATGCCTTCCTGTTTGGCCAATGACAGGATTTTTTGCGGAGCCTTGACGTTGAATCCCACGATCAACGCTTCAGAGGTGGATGCCAACAGGATATCGCTTTCCGTAATATTGCCGATCCCGGAATGGACGATGTTGATTTTGACTTTTTCCGTGACCTTCCGCAACAAAACATCCTGCAGAACTTCGGCTGAACCGAAATTATCCGCTTTGACCACAACCGGAATCAACTTGACCTCGGTTTCCTTCATCTTTTCAAACAGCGTGTGCAGGCTCAGCTTCTTTTCCTTGTCCACTTCCTGGGTGCGGTTGTCTTTTTGCCGCTGCAAGCGGATTTCAATAACCTTGGACGCCTTGTCTACATCCTTGACCACCTGAAACAGATCTCCGGAATCGGGAGCGGCGTCAAACCCCATGATTTCAACCGGTATGGGGGCGGAAGCGCGGTTCAACATCTTGCCGCTGTCATCGAAAACGGTTTTCACCTTGCCGACCGCATTTCCGCAGATAAAGTGTTCGCCCCGGTTCACATCCCCGTGCAACAACAACAAGGTACCGATGGGACCCAATTTGGGATCCAGGCGGGATTCAATGATTGTGCCGCGACCGGGAATGTTGGCGTACATCTTTAATTCCTGCATTTCAGACACGAGCACAATCATCTCCAACAGCGCGTCCAGGTTGGTGCCTTCCTTGGCGGAGATTTCCACGCTCACCACATCACCGCCCCAGTCTTCAACCAGCACTTCATGGCGGCTGAGTTCCTGCTTGACGCGGTTGGCATCCGCACCTTCCATGTCCATCTTGTTGATGGCCACGATCATGGGAACTCCGGCGGAGCGGGCATGGTTGATGGCTTCAACCGTCTGGGGCTGCACCCCGTCATTGGCGGCCACCACCAGGATCACAATGTCGGTCACCTTGGCGCCCCGGGCCCTCAAATTGGTAAACGCCTCATGACCCGGCGTATCGATGAAAATAATGTCGTTTCCACGTACATTCAATTTATAGGCGCCGATACTCTGGGTAATCCCTCCGGCTTCACCGGCAGCCACCCGTGTTTTGCGCAACGTGTCCAGCAAAGTGGTTTTCCCGTGGTCCACATGCCCCATCACCGTAACCACCGGGGCGCGTACCACCTCTTCCACGCCCTTGTGCTTCAGGCTGGTGTTGAACACGTGGTCTTCGTAAGACTCCACTTCGAGTTTCACTCCCAGTTTTTCGCACAGGGCCGCTACATCCTCGGTCATCATGTTCTGGTTGGCCAGGTATTCGCGGTCGAGTTCCTGCAGGTGAAGGGACAGGGTTTTCAGCTTGATATTCAACTGTTCACTGAGTTCCTTGATGGTGACAAAATCGGAAATGCGGATTGATTCGGGCAAGTCCATCTCTTCCAATTTCGGCGGCAAAGTGGTGGGCGCCTGCTTGCGTGAGCCGGCACCGCGTCCTCCGGACCGTCGCGGCCGCCGCATCATGGGGGGTTGACGAAAGCGCTGACGCGGCCGGGACGCGGGCATTTTGGGCATAAACGAATCCGGAGTGGACAGGGGCGGCGTGCGCCTGGGTGCTTTCGGAGCTTCTTCTGATATATCTTTTGTCGGCACGGATTCTTTCGCCGCGGTTCCGGGTTTCGCTTTTTCGGGTCGAATGAAACGGCGCTCTCTGGCAGTTGTCGGGGACGAGGGCGGCGGCGGGGTTTCAGAGGAGGGTTCCTGGCGCAACCCGCCCGCCGGTGTATCCGGCCTGGCTTTTGCGCCTGACGGAGGGGTTTCGGGCGTTGCTTCCCGCGGAATCTTCTGCGGCTCCGGCTTTTTTTTCTTTTCCGCGTCTTCCGGTTTCGCAGCCTCGGCCGGCTTTCTCGCGGCCGATTCTTTCGGCTCTGCCGCGATCGGCTCCGGCTCTATTTCCACCGGCTTTTCCACTTCCGGTTCAGGCGTATCGGTTTTTTTCGGCGCCGCTTTGCGCGCTTTTTCGGCTGCCTTGAATTCTTTCTGAATCGAGTTGAATTCCGGGCCGCCCGCGGAAAACTCACGCAGCAACTCAAGCTGTTCCATGGAAATCACCGATGAATGCGACTTTACCGGCAAACCCTGTTTTTCCAGGAAAAACATGGCCAATTTATTGGATATCTTGAATTGCTTTGTCGCTTCGTGTAGTTTGATGCTCTGCATGCAAAATCCCCCTAGAGTTTTTTCTGAACCATGTCCGACCGGTTTTCCATGCGGTTGGTCAACTGAATGTTCCAATGGGTCAACTTTGAAGCCAAACGGATATTGACGCCCCGCTTGCCGATGGCGGCCGACAGGGAATCATCGGTAACGGTTACTTCCGCCTTGCGGTTTACTTCATCCAGGATCACGACTTTCAACACATCCGCCGGACTCAGGGCGGAAGCGATAAAGCGTTCCGGAGACTCGCTCCACGCGATCACATCGATGCGTTCACCCCGCAATTCCTTGGTGATCGATAACACCCGGTTGCCGTTCATGCCCACGATGGCACCCACCGGATCCACGGTCTTGTCGTTGGAAAACACGGCGATTTTGGTCTTGATACCGGGTTCCCGGGAAATCGCATAAACTTCCACAATCCCTTCGGAAACTTCCGGAACTTCCCGCCTCACCAGCGCTTCGATAAAATCGTTCTGGTAACGGGTACCCAGGATCAACGGCCCCTTGCCTTCGGAAAACACACGCTTGATATAAAACTTGATGATGTCGCCGCGAAAAAACGCGTCCTTGGGGGACAATTCCTTAGGAGGCAGAATGGCCTCGCCCATATCCATTGCCACAATGACACTGCCTTTTTCTATCCGGCGCACTTCACCCGAAGCCAGCGTGCCCTGCAAGGGGTGGTATTTGTCGTAGATCCGTTGCTGCTCCGCTTTCATCACTTTGTGCATGATGATGTGCTTGGCCGTCTGGGCCGCCACCCGGCCCAGGGTTTCTCCAGGCAAAAAGATCTTGACATCATCACCTTCGTGAACTCGTGAATTCAGTTTCAACGCGTCTTTCCAGGCAATCTCAAACGCCGGGTCACTGACTTCGCGAACCACTGTCTTGGTAATGTAAACCTTGATCCGGCCGCGGTCACGGTCGATTTCAACCTGAACGTTGTCCTCCTGTTCCGGAGGAAAGTACTTGCGGGAAACCGTTAGAAGAGCGTCTTCAATGGCAGAATAAAATATGTCGGGAGAAATCCCGCGCTCTTTGCTCAGTTGCGTAATGCTCTTCAACAGTTCTTCTGCCATTTAACTGCCTCATGTTAGCAGATATTATAGGTGAGATCCGTGAAAAAAGCAAACCAGGGTCGTTAATCGGCAGGCAAGGTGGATAAAATCAGCGGATTCTTTTCATTTTTCTGACGATTGCTCCGAGTTTCTTTCATGGCATCACTGAACCAATGCCACAACTGCTCATGAAATTGGCGGGAACCGGGACGCCGGTTCAACACTTCGACAAGCGACAAGGTGGGCTCCCCTCCGGGAGCCGGACGGTACAGGCGCTCCTTCTGAAACAGGGCGGCGAATTCCGGATGAAACTGAACTCCCAGCACATTTGGGTAGCGGCGGTGGGCCACGGCTTCGACCACGCGGCCATCCAATGACCGCGCCACCACCACCAGGTCCTTCGCCAGCGCACGGATGGCCTGATGGTGACTGGAGAGTACAACGACCGGGTTAAGCGCGGCCGGCAGGCGTTTCAGCCAGTCCGCCTCATCCCGCCAACGAATGAAATGAAAAGCCGGTAACAGGTCTTCCATGCCCGGATTCAACATGGCCATATACCGCGACGAGTGAATCTGGTCCGGCCCCAATGCCAGCACATCTTCAGCCGTGCGCAATCCGTACACCTGCCAGGGAATGTCCTGCCACAGAGTTCCTCCCAAAGCCACATTCAGGGTCTGGGCGCCCAGACAGACGGCAAGCAGCGGAAATCCGTTTTCGGTTTTTAGCCAGGCATCGCTGTCCCGGCGCCGGGGATCCCCCAACAGATGTGACAGGAATGACAGTTCAAAATGGTTGCGTGCCGGGTTGTCGGCATCGGTCAACAGCAGGTGGGACTGGCCGTACGCGCCGGGCAGAAGGTCGCTGCCCCCGGTAAACAGCATCCCGTGGGCACGCTTGTACAAACGGCTGAATTCCGGGGTCCAGGGATTCGTGCCGGCCGCAATATCTTTTGTACTCAACGCTCCGCGGATCACCACAAATTCTATCCAGTCAAACCCCTCTTTGCGCACAAACTCCCTTGCCGGCGCATAATCGGTTTTCTCGTCCTGGTGATACACACCGATCAGGCGGAATGGCTCCGCGGGCAACAGTCCCATGCTGCGCAGCTGCAGTATGTTCTGGATCTGCCCGGTCGTGGGATGGCACATCACCAGGGTCAACGGCGGGACTTCTGAAGCCATAACGCCCACGCCACGGATCAGAATAAATGCGAGCAATCCCCATATT
>JAFGNX010000056.1 GCA_016926835.1 Candidatus Aminicenantota bacterium
GAATTATTCGAAGGCATAGCAGCGCTATGGCTGAGAAGAATGGCCGAGCATAACACCGTCAATGCGGCCATATCCGCCATTGCAGCAGATCGTTGTGAGAAATGCAGGCTAGCCGCAGTGAATAAAGCGGGAAACCAGTTTCTTCAACTCCTGCTCATTGCCATAGAGTTTTTCACTCAAGCCCTTGTCATCGTAGGACTTCAGCTGGGCGGCCAGCTTATCGATCATGTCCGCGGGGAACACGCCGTCTTTTTCATAGATTTCCCGCTGCGCCAGCAACCGCTGGGCGGCTTCGTAACAGGAAGCAGGCAGTTGCTCCAGGTCCGCGACTTTGCTGGCATCCGTAGACACATAGAGTTTTTCAGCGATATTGAGCGCGTCCGGGTTTTCCAGGCCGTGGCGGACCGCCACGGCCATGCCGGCCAGCAGCTGGTGAACGTTGGCGCTGCCGTCCGGGCTGCGCAATTCCACGGTCTGGTTGTCTCGCGTGGACCCGTCCCGGGCAGGCGGCTCCAGCGGATTGACGCGGCGAATCATGTCGCTGACACCCAGCCAGCCCAGGGGAACCCGCACCAGCACGGAACGGTTGCGATCACCCCAGCAGATGGCCGTGGGCGCCTCCTGGTGCGGTACCAGGCGCAGAAAAGAGGTGGGCACGGTATTGCCGAAAGCGGTCAGTGACGGCGCCAGGGTCAGGAATCCGGCGATCATGCGCCGGGCATCGTCGCTCAAGCGCCCATCGCGCACCATCAAGCTTTCCCCGTTTCGCAACAGGCGCGTATGCACGTGCATGCCGCTGCCCGCGTGCCCCACGATGATCTTGGGCGCGAAACTGACCTCCAGGCCGTACTTGTAAGCGATCTCACGGATCGCCCACTTGGCCAGCACCAGTTGATCGGCGGCAACCTCCACATCTTCCGGCAGAAACTCGATTTCGTGCTGGACCATTTCCTGGTCGTCATGAATGATGTTCCCCACCTCGGCATGGCCGTACTTGATGCTTCCACCCATTTCGCTGATGACCTTCAGTGCTTCGCGGCGCACGCAACCCCACTTGGAGAACGGATGGGATTCATGGTAACCCTTCTGCTGCACGATGGGATAAATGGAGTCGATTTCCGAAATCAGGTAATACTCGAGTTCACCCATGGCCTGGAACTCCACGCCGCTCTTTTGCTTAAGCACGTCATGGGCGCGATAAACCAGGCTTTCCGGGGCACTCTCCAGGGGTTCGCCGTTGCTGGTGAAATAGGAGCAGAGCATGTCGATGGTGGGAATTTCGTTGAAAGGATTGACAAAAGCCGTGCGGAAACGCGGCACAACATAAAGATCCGAAGATGTAGCGCTGATATAGCTGAACAAACTGGAACCGTCGACACGTTCCCCGGTAGACAGCACGTGTTCCAGATGACGGTGATTGTTGATCACGAAATTCAGGGTTTTCAGCCTGCCGTCTCCACCCACGTAACGGAAATTGATCTGGCGGATGCCGCGTTCCTCAATGAACCGCATGATGTCGGCGCGGGTGAAATCACGCGACGGCTTATTCAAGTGAGATACGATCTGGTTGGGGTTGAGACTGACTTCTTTATCCATGTTTAATCCTCCTCGGTTGGGAGCTGTTGATCATGCCCCAGATGTCTGGTCGACTGTCTCCACTATAACCATTTTACCGGGCGGAATCAATGGGATGGCGGCGGGTTTTCCGCGCCAGGTTCCTGCTCTTCGGCATCAGCCGGCGTCATGGTGATACCGGTGTAACCGTACAAAATCGAAACCAGCGGGTTGGCCAGGTTCATGAATGCAAAAGGCAGGTAATGCAACGGGTACACACCCAGGGTGGCGAACATGAACGCGCCGCCGCTGTTCCAGGGTATCAGCGAAGAAGTAAGGGTGGCGGAATCCTCAAGGCAGCGGGAAAGGTTTTTGGGATGCAATTTCCGGGCTTCAAAAGCCTTCTTGAACATGCGTCCGGGAATCACGATGGCCATGTACTGGTCCGCGGCGATGGCGTTCATGCCGATACAGGAGAGAATCGTGGTCAGGACCAGGCTGCCCGTGCTGCGCGCGAAATACAGCAGCGCCCGGGCAATGGTATCGAGCATGCCGGACTTTTCCATGATGCCGCCAAAAGAAAGCGCGCACAGGATCAGGGCGACGGTACTCATCATGCTTTCCAGCCCGCCTCGGCTGAGGAGCTCGTCCACCATCTTGACTCCGGTATCAGCCACGTACCCGGAATGGGCGGCGGCGAACACGCGTGCCACGCTCTGGTGCTGGAACACGATGGCGAACAGTCCACCCAGGCAGGTTCCACCGAAAAGAGCGGGCAAAGGCGGAATCTTTAACACCACCATAGCGATCACCAGCACCAGGGGCAGCAACAGCACCGGGTGGACAAAGAATCCAGCGTCAATGGCGGCCAGGATGCGCTCAATCTGGCCGCCCTGCAACTCGCCGCCGGAAAACCGGGTTCCCAGCAACGCATACAGCCCCAGGGCGATCAGGTACCCCGGTGTCGTGGTATAGATCATGTGACGGATATGGGAGAACACGTCGGTCCCCGCCACTGCCGGAGCCAGGTTGGTGGTATCGGAAAGGGGGGACATCTTGTCACCGAAATAGGCTCCCGATATGATCGCCCCGGCCACCATGGGCGCCGGAATCGCCAGCCCCTTCCCCACCGCAATCAGGGCCACTCCCACGGTCCCGGCCGTGGACCAGGAGGAACCGGTCCCCAGGGATACGATCGAACAGATCAGCAGAGTCGCCACCAGAAACACCGAGGGTGAAATCAGTTGCAGACCGTAATAAATCATGGAGGGGACAATCCCCGCCAGCATCCAAGTGCCGATCATGGTGCCGATCACCATCAGGATCAGGATGGCACCCATGGCCAGGTGGATGCCCAGCATCATGCCTTCGCGGATGCGGTACCATGAGTGCCCGTACGCGGTGGCCACAACGGCCGCGACCGCGGTTGCGCAGATCAGGGGAATATGGGCATCCAATTTGAACACGATAATTGTCACTGAGAGCATGGCCACCAGGAACACGACCGGAATCAGGGCCACGGCAAGGGGAATGTTTCGCGGGTCCCTGAAAACGCGATGTTTATCTTTCATGAAAGGCTACCTCCGGGAGGGAATCCGGGCTTGGAAGATTGCGGTAATTTGTCGCGCATACCAAAGTCATGCCTGGATTGTAGCGCACCACCAATGCCAACTCAAATCCGTAACCAAACCGAATAGAATCACGTATAAATTTCACACGGCCCCCGTAGGGAGGCCTGAAATCACCTTTCCAACAGGAGTCATCATGAAACGTACATTGTGCATTCTGGCGTTGATGGGTTGCCTGGTCACCCATGCAACCGCCGAAGAAGGCATGTGGCTGCTCAACCAGTTGACTGAGCTGCAACTGGAAAAGCAGGGGCTGAAAATCAGTGTGACCGATATCTATTCCCCCGGCAAACCCTGCCTGGCGCAGGCGGTGGTGAAACTGGGAGCCACGGGCGAGATCGTCAGTCCAGAGGGCCTGGTGTTGACCAACCACCACGTGGCGTTCGGCGCCGTTCAGCGGGCCTCCACCAAGGGCACGGATTACATCACCAGCGGCTTTCTGGCGCGGACACGGGCGGAAGAGATGGAAGCCCCGGGATATTCCGCCCGGATCCTGGATAAAATGGAAGATGTCACCCGGCGCTTCAGGAAATTTAAAAAAATCGCCGATCCCGTCAAACGCGGCAAAGCCGAAAAGCGGCTCATGCGAAGCATCACGGATAAAATCGAAAAAGGACACCCGGACCTGGAAGCCCAGGTGGTTCCCATGTTTCGCGGCGAGCAGTTCATATTGTACGTGTACCGGCGTTTTGACGACGTTCGCGTCGTATATATTCCTCCCCAGGCGATCGGCAACTACGGCGGCGATATCGACAACTGGATGTGGCCCCGTCACACCGGCGATTTCTCTTTCCTGCGCATCTACATGGCTCCGGACGGTAGCGGCCGGGCATATCACAAAGACAATGTACCCTATCAACCCGCCACCTGGATCCGCGTGGCCAGAGAGGGCCTGAGCGAAAATGACTTCACTTTTATCCTGGGCTATCCCGGCCGTACCTACCGTTACCGCACGTCCCACGCGGTGCAGGATAATTTCGAACACGTTTACCCGCGGCTGATCCAGCTCTACAAGGAAACCATTGAGTTGCTGGAGAGCTTTCAGGATGATTCCGTGGTGGCACGCATGAAAGTGGCCGGATTCATCAAAGGGCTCAACAACGGCATGAAAAACTACCAGGGAAATGTGGACGGCATGAAACGCGCCGGGTTCCTGCAGAAAAAGCAGGCGTTCGAAGCGGAGCTTCAGGATTTCTTGAAAAAGGATCCCGGCCTGTGGAAACAATACGGCGACGTGCTGCCCGCCATCGGGGGAGTTTACAAGCAAATGGCGCAAACCCGTGAGACCGATAATGTCCTCTCCATGGTCAACCGCCTGGGCGGCACCATGGCTTCTCTGGCGATCAACGCCTATCGCACCGCGCGGGAGCGGGAGAAACCCAAGGCGGAACGGGACCCCCTGTTTTCTGAAAGTGATGTCCAACGTAGGATCAAACGCCTGCGCTTTTCCCTCATGAGTTTTTATGAACCCGCCGACAAGGCGCTGCTTAAGCGCCTGCTCATGAAAGCCGGCCAGTTGCCGGAGGGCGGCCGCATCCAGGCATTGGAACCCATCCTGAAGGACGGCGAAAAAGGGATTGAGGCATTCGTGGAAAAAGCCTACGCCACCACCCGTCTGAAAGACCTGGGCTTTGTTCAATCCCTTTTCACCCAATCGGTCAAAGAGATCGAAGCCATCAACGACCCGTTGTTACAACTGGCGGCACGGATGTATCCGGAGACTGAAGCGATGCGCAAGCGCAATGAGCGCCTCAACGCGCGCCTGGAAGACCTGCGGCGCCAATACATCCTGGCCCTGAAAGCCAGGTCTTCATCTCCTCTCTACCCGGATGCCAACAGTACCCTCAGATTCTCCTGGGGTGAAGTGGCCGGGTACGAACCTCGTGACGCCGTGCGCTACGCGCCTTTTACCACCCTTTCCGGGGTAATGGAGAAAGAAACCGGCAAAGAACCCTTCGTGGTTCCTGAAGGACTCAAGGCGTTGTACCAGCAAAAGGATTTCGGGCGCTGGGTCCACCCCGACCTGAATGACGTGCCCGTGGCTTTCACCCACAAAGTGGACAGTACCGGCGGCAACAGCGGTAGTCCGGTTTTCAATGCCAGGGGCGAACTGGCGGGCATCCTGTTCGACGGCAACTACGAAGCCCTGACCGGCGACTGGGAATTTGATAACGATATTCAACGCTCCATCTCGGTCGATATCCGTTATGTGTTGTTTATCACGGAAAAGCTGGCCAAAGCCAACCACATCCTGAAAGAGATGGGTCTATAATCCCTGCAAAAGCCGGGTGCCCGCCGACTGGCGGGCGCCTGGCTTGCCCTTGCCCGGTTCTTCCCGTAAAATCATTCCCTGGAGATTGATGTTCCCATAACGGAACCATGTCACTGAACAACGCCCACGTCATCGTCGCGTTTGCCCTGTACCTGACATTCATGCTGGCCATCGGCTGGTTCTTCTACCGCCGCACCCGCAACCTGTCGGATTACATCCTGGGCGGGCGGGGATTGAATTCCTGGGTGGCGGCCATGAGCGCCCAGGCATCCGATATGAGCGGCTGGTTGCTGATGGGACTGCCGGGATTCGCGTACCTGGCCGGTATCGAAGCCGGATGGATTGCGCTGGGCCTGGGTACGGGCACTTACCTGAACTGGAAACTGGTGGCCCGGCGATTGCGACGCTACACCGAGGCGGCCGGCAATGCGCTGACCATTCCCAACTACTTTGAAAGCCGCTTTCATGACCATTCTCATCTGTTGCGCCTGTTCTCAGCCCTGTTTATACTGGTGTTCTTCCTGATCTACACGGCTTCGGGTTTTGTGGCCGGGGCCAAACTGTTTTCCACGGTATTTGAACTGCCCTACCTGACAGCCCTGATCCTGGGGGCCCTGGTCATCATCACCTATACCTTCATGGGAGGATTTCTGGCGGTCAGCTGGACCGATTTCTTTCAGGGTTCGATCATGTTCCTGGCCATCACCATCGTCCCCCTGATGGCAGTCACGCACAAGGGCGGATTCAACGCTGCCGCATCCGCTCTGTCCAAGGTGAACCCCGAATTCCTGAACCCCTTCACCACTGTTTCCGGATCCGCCATCAGCGCACTGGCTGTGATCTCTTCGCTGGCCTGGGGACTGGGGTATTTCGGACAGCCCCATATCCTGGCCCGTTTCATGGCCATCCGCAATCCCGACCATATCCCCCGCTCCCGCCATATCGCCATGACCTGGGTGGTCATCAGCCTGGGATGCGCGGTTGTTGCGGGTATGGCCGGAGCGGCCCTGCCGGTGCAGTCCCTGATCGGTCCCGATTCTGAGAAAGTATTTATCCTGCTGGTGGAACGCATGGCCCACCCCCTGGCCGCGGGGATTTTTCTTTCCGCCATCCTGGCTGCGATCATGAGCACTGCGGACTCACAACTGCTGGTCACATCCTCGGCCATCACCCACGATTTCTACAAAGTTTTACTGAGACCCCGTGCCGGAGAACGGGAACTGCTCTGGGTCAGCCGCCTGGCCGTACTGGTTGTTGCCGCTGCGGCGCTGATTCTTGCCATGAACCCTGAAAACAGTGTACTGGAACTGGTTGCTTATGCCTGGGCGGGGTTCGGCGCCACTTTTGGTCCCCTGGTACTCATCTCGTTGTACTGGCCGCGCATGACTCGCAACGGAGCCCTGGCGGGAGTCATCGTGGGCGGGATCACGGTGCTGGTTTGGAAACCCCTGTCCGGGGGTATTTTTGACCTGTACGAGATCGTTCCCGGTTTTCTTTTCTCCGCCCTGGCCATCCTGGCGGTCAGCTTGGCAGGCAAGCAACCCACGCAGGGAATAAAAACGGAATTCCGGTGCATCAACCCGCGCGAAGGCTATGCAGCGTCAGAAAAAGGAAGTTGAGGGAGTTGAGAGGGTTGAGGGTGGAACGGAA
>JAFGNX010000057.1 GCA_016926835.1 Candidatus Aminicenantota bacterium
GGTGAGGAAAGACTGAATGATCTGGAAGGCCAGGTAATCCTCGCTGACCAGCCCCGGGGTGCGAAATCCGTAAATGATGGCGTTGGCGCCGGTGTCCGTGTCTTTCCAGGTGTCTAAGGCGGTCTGCTCTCGTGGCGGAATCGCTTCAAATGGTGGGGACTTTGCCTCGCCACCGCCGCTGGGCAGGGAAAAATGCTCGCGGATCAGAGAGATGGCTTCACGGATCTTGAGGCTGCCGCACAGAACCAGGATGATGTTTTCCGGATTCTGGAAAACCGGGTAACGGCTGCGGATTGAGCTGTTGTCCAGGTTGCGCAGCACGTCAAGGGACCCGTAAACCGGATCCTGATAAATCGTGTTTTCAAATATCCTGGCACGCACCCATTCCTGGGCGCGGAACAGGGTGTTTTCGCGAATCAGGGCGGACAAGCGCTGAAACAGGTTGCGCTTCTGTGCATTCACGGACGGATCAAAGAAAAGCAATGATGTCAGGCGTTCATGTTCCAGCCACAAGGCGTTGGCAATGGTATGATCCGGAATCAGTTGAGAAAAATAAGCGTAATCCATGCCAACGCGCACGTTGCTTTCTCCGGCGTTTCTGCGTATGAACATCAGGCGGTCGAAGTCATCCAGGTTTTCCGTGCCCAGCAACATCAGGTACTGGTAAAGAAACGAGGCGCCGCGAATGGCCGGGGGGTCATGGCGCACGCCGTTCTTGTGATAGGTCAGTACGCAGGTGGCCTGCATGCCGGGGATCGGGGAAAGGATCACCGTCATCCCGGATGGAAGTTGATAGGTATAAGGGGCACGGGTGTCTGCAGGGGTGGCAAGGGAAACAAACCACATGGCCAACAGTCCCACACAAACTCGTTTCACCATTCTATTGTACAGGGGAACCCTCAGGCCGGTCAATCCGGGCATGCGCTATTTCTTCAGCCGGATCTTCAGTTTGCCTTCTTCCCGGGCGATGCTGATCCGGGCGTCCACCAGGTTGGCAGAGATCATTTTGGCTTTCAGGGAATTGATCCATTTCTCTTTGGCCTCAACAGAAATCGCGGGATTGATCATCATGTTGCTGTAAGTGCTGAACAGTTGCTCAAATGAGTCCTCCCGGTTCAGGCTGACTTCAACCTCGCGGGCATTTCCGGCCGGAGAATGCGTGTGGTCGGGCGCTGCGGGACGTTCGGTCGGCTTTTTTTGCGGTTGCAAATCGACTTCCAGGTCATGGAGCTGTTTCAGCCAGCGGTTGTTGAACAGGTTAAAGCGCGACGCCACATTCTGGACCAGCAAATTGATGCGGGCGGATCGATGTTCCTCGCTGAGCAAGCGGCGAATCAGCATCTCAACGGTTTCCCGCTCCTTTTCCGGGGGCGTGGGAATTTCTCCGGCAAAAAACTGGTTGTACCGGATTTTCAGGGCTTCGATGCGGTTTTCAATGGAGTGAACGTGTTCTTCCAGGCTTTTGATGCGGGAATCGCCAAGCCATTTTGGTTTGCGTTCATTCATGGATGCTCATTAGCCGGATCAGTATTGCAGCGCCTTCTCTTCGCGGTTCAGAATTCGGAACACGCCCTCCGCCAGCGCCTGGATTTCGTCTTCTCCTGGATAACAGTGAACCGGGGCCAGAAACGCGACCCGCCGCTTGATCAGGTCCGTAAAATACTCCTGATAAGCCATGCCACCGGTCAACAGAATGGCGTCGAGTTTTCCGTACACCACGGTAGACAGCGCGCCCACTTCCTTGGCAATCTGGTATACCAGGGCGTGAACGATTTCCACTGCAGCGCCGTCATTCTCATGGAACCGCCTGGTGACCTGTTTGAAATCCCGGGTATTCAAATAGGAATACACACCCCCTTCACCGAAAACCATGCGCGAGAACGCGTCATACTCCATCCGGTTTTCGGTGATATGACGGGCCACCTGCAGAATGGGCAACCCCCCGGCGCGGTCCAGTGAAAAGGCCCCTTCCTGGCACGGATCCATGGCGTCCACCATTCGTCCCTGGTGGTGAACAGAGACGGACACTCCGGTTCCCAAATGAACCACAACCAGGTTCAGGTCCGTGTATGGGCGCCCGATTTCCCTGGCGAAGCGTTTGGCCACGGCTTTCAAGTTCAAAGCGTGGGTGCGCATTTCCCGGGAGAAGGCCTGATGTCCGGATACGCGGGCCACGGGATCGAACTCGTCAACCGTGATCGGATCCACGATATAGCATTTTATGTTGCCTTTCTGCGCGATCGAATACCCGATCTGCGCGGAAAGGTGGGAGGCATGGAATCCCCGCCTGGCCTCAATCAGGTCGCGGATCATGGCTTCGTTCACCAGGTACGTTCCGCTCTCCATGGGTCTGAGGATCCCACCGCGGGCCGCCACCGCCGCCAGAGAGCCGGCGTCGAGATTTCGGGATTTGAGGTAATCCAGAACCAGACTCTGACGGAATTCCTTTTGATCGTTGACCAGCGCAAAACGCGCCAGTTCGGCATCATCGTGGCGGATCACAGTTACGTCATCCGCCTTGCCGTCCGTGTACAAGCCCACTTTGGTTGAGGTGTTTCCGGTGTTGATGATCAATACGGTTTCGGGCATCGGTCTAGTCCAGGTACTTTTTCAATACCGGGTGCAGGCGCTCGCGCACACCGGGGGAAATGTTTTTCGTGTCCGTCATCAGGGCGAATTTCAGCGAATCCGCGCAATCACACGCTTTCGCCTGATCGATCTGATTAATGATCGCGGCCATCAGTTTAATGGAATTGGCGATGTTTTTCTGCAGGATGCGCACCACCATGTCCGCGTTTACAGGACCTTCCTCTTCGTGCCAGCAATCGTAATCCGTCACAAAGGCCATGGGAAGAAAGCACATTTCCAATTCCTTGGCCAACTTGGCTTCCACCGCCTGGGTCATGCCGATGATATCGAAGTTCATTCGGCGATAGGCTTCGGACTCCGCCCGCGAGGAAAACTGCGGACCTTCCATGTTGACGTACACACCGCCGTTGTGAACCGTCAATCCGAGTTCCCTGGCACATTCCGCGGCCACCCGGCTCAAAGCGGGGCAAGTGGGATCCGCCATGGAAACATGTGCTACGATGCCGTTTTCAAAATACGTTTTTTCGCGTTTAAAAGTCAGGTCCACATATTGATCGGGTATGACCAGGTCTGAAGGAGCGAGGCTCTGCTTGAGGGAACCCACGGCAGTGACCGAGAAAACCCGTTCAACTCCCAGGGATTTCATGGCAAAGATGTTGGCACGGTAATTGACTTCAGAGGGGTTCAGGCGGTGTCCCCGGCCGTGCCGGGCCAGGAAAGCCACATCGCGGCCCTGAAACTCACCGGTCAGGATTTGATCGGAAGGGGGGCCGTACGGCGTTTTCACGTCGACGAAACGGGGATTGCGGACCTCGTCCAACTGGTAGAACCCGCTACCGCCAATGATTCCGGTTTCAATTGGTTTCATGAGATCTCCATAAGGGATAAGGGTTTCTCTCCTGTTCTAGCGGAAACCCGGCCAAAAGTCAATCAATGGAAAGCGGGGACGATTGCGACAGGATCACGTCACAGTAGCGCCCGTCCACCACGATAACGGGTGTTTCGCCGTCCGAGTTGACCTGTTGCATGGTCCGGGACCTGGTGATCCGTGCTTTGAGGGGAGATCGGTTGGTGAAGCGCCCGTACTTCAACTGTACGTGCAACTGCGGGTCGGTATCGCCTGGAATGGATAAGCGCAGATCCGAGTGCCTGGCTTTGATGCTCAGCGTATCCGTCAGGCGCGCGAACTCGAAGTCCAGGTCTCCATGGGACACCATGGCATCCAGGCTGGATACGGACAGGCTGCGGCCACGCAGTGATTTGTAGTCACTCTTGATGGCAAGGGTGACGGCATCAATCCGGGACAGGGAAACCGGAGCGTCCGATACCTGAAGATTGACATTTCCCTGAACGTCATTCATCTCGACCCGTTCATGGCGGTTCAGCACCACGACATCGCCGCGCACCTGTTCCAGGAGTATACGCGAGTGGTGCCCCTTAACGCCAACGTTGCGGCAATGGCGAACCGTCAGTTTTGAAAATGAGGTGTGAATGTCGAGCGCATCCTGCATATCGGACAGTTGCACCCTCCCATGCGTGTGTTGCACGTATAGGGTGGATGCGTGATGGACAGCTTCGAGATCGCCGCGGGAAACGTTGATCCGGCTCGGGTTCTGCAAGTGATCCATCTGGATGATGCCATGCCGGGAATATACATCCAGGGGTACGTCCCGGGGCAGGCGGATGTCCAGGCGCACGCGAAGCTGCTTGAAGCCGTAGCGCCCGGGGATATCCGTTTGAATCGCGATTGTGCCGTCAGCACGGATCTTGCCGGCGATTGTCACCTGGTCCGCCATTTTGCGCGCTTCTCCGGCTGAGGTGTTGTAGCATTCCACGGTGGGCAGGATTTCCAACGCCCCGGTTTCGTTGTTGCGGAAAGTCATATCCCCGGCCGGGTTGACAATCAGGATCCGCTTTGCCGGAGTATGGGTGATGACCGGCTTTTCGATTCGTTCCACCGGTCCCCGCAACAGGTTGCGCAGCGGCTCTCCGGCATTGATTCCAGCGGGGTTTTTGCCGGAATCGAGCAGTTGAAAAATCAGGCCGAACGCGATCAACCCCAGCACGATGAGAATTTCGCTGCGCTTCATTACCGCTCGATCAGGTGAATGATGATGTTCTTGAGCCCGATATAGATCAGGATTGTCGGCCAGAACCGTCCGAAAAACGTCCACAGGCTGAAATGCAGCACGTTCATGTTGTCCAGCAGGAAGAGCACGCCCAGTACCAGGAACAGAATGCCCGTGAAAATGGCGTCTATGCGGTTGCTGTTCATTCGCCACCTCCTTTGCGGTTGGATTGATGCGAAAGCATGATGTGAATGCCCAGGGCGATCAACACCAGCGGCCACAGGCGGACAACCTGGTAAAATTCCAGCAGGTTCAGGTTGTTGAGCTGAAAGATGATACCCAGTACAAGAATCAGCACGGAGCCGAAAAGCGAGGGGGTTTCGGTTCCGTCGGCCGCGGCGGCTTTCGCGCGCTTGCCGGTTTTTCCGGGGGCGCCGGCGGCGTTGAAGCTGTCTATAACCTGGAAGATGTAGAATCCGGCGATCATCAATCCCAATACCGTCACTTCCATGGCCCGGGCATTGTATTCACTCACGTTTACCAGGGCGACGACCAGGGCGGCAAAAACAACCATATAAGCCACGCCCCTCGCGATCATTCCCAGGTAGATAAAACCGGATCCGGGGAAGCAGACAGAGAGAATGGCTGCCAGGATCGGGCTTTTGGCACGTTGCTCACGATGTTCCCGGTTATCCATTTTTTCCTCCTTCGTTGGTGGCTCCATCGGGGAATGGCTGGTCCGCGTCGATTTTTTTGTCGGGTGACATAAACAAGCCCAGGAAAGGATTGCGGTCGGACTCCGATATGCGTTCCACGTAAGCGCCGGCTTCAACGACAAAGGTTTCAATTCTGGAAACAGCCAGGTGCAGAAACCGGTTTGCCGGAGGCACGATGCTGGTGAAATAGAGCAGGTTGAGCAGCAATACCGCGGTGCCCACCATGGCGGCCGCCCACTTCAGGACCGTGATGGTACGGCCGCTGATGGCCGGCTCTTCCGCCACCCGGGTTTCCGCTATGTTGTACAAACGGTTTTTCAAGAAAAAAGGAACTTCTTCCGTCAGATCTTCGCACAGGTAAAGCACCCGCTCCATGCGTTCCAGCAGGTCCCGACAAGCCCCACAGGATTGGATGTGTTCGCGGACGGCATCCATCTCCGTCGCGCTCAGGTTGTTTTCAATGTAGTTGGAAATCCGTTCTTCCACAAGTTTACAATCCATGGTCGCCTCCTTGCTGGAACATCCGCGCCAGTTTGATGCGCCCGCGGTTGATCCTGGATTTGACGGTTCCCAGCGGGAGATCCAGGGATGCGGCGATTTCCTGGTAAGAGTAATTCTGAACATCGCGCAGGATCAAGAGGATCCGCAATTCCGGGTCCAGTTGGTTGATGCGGCGACGCAGGCGCTGAATGTCCATGCGGTCGATCATGTGCTGCTCTTCATCGTGGTCGTGAACCCGAATGTCTTCGTTCAACGGCAGAACGTTGCGGTTTTTGCGGTTTTTTCTCCAGTAGTCGATGCAATGGTTTTTGGCCATGCGCATGAGCCAGGCGTGAAAGTTACCGTCCAGCGTAAACTTATGGATATTGGAAAAGAGTTTGATAAAAATATCCTGGGTGATGTCGGCGGCATCGTCCGCGTTCCCGGCAAAGTTCAATGCCAGGCTGTAAATGCCTTTGGAGTACTTGTCCACTATCATGTTCCACGCCTCGGGATCACCATCTGCGATTCGGTCAATCAGCATCTTGATGTCCGTCATTTTCAACGTATCGGCGGGAAAAAAGTTCCCGTACTCCTTTTTATGTCCTCACTTGCAGAAACAATCCCATGGACAGGGCCGCGAAAAGGATCAGCGGCGCGAAAGCGGACAGGGCCGGTGAAAGCAGCGCGGCGGTGCCCAGTGAGTTGAACATACCTACGATTCCCCAGAAAATCATGGAAATCCCCACAGCGATTCCGATCCCATAGAGTGTTCCCTTGCTACCCATCATAAAAGAAAAGGGAATGGCGATCAATACCATGATCAGGCTGGAAAAAGGAAACGCGTATTTCTGGAATAATTCGGCCCGGAATCGCTGGGTGTCTGAGTTGTTGTCTTTCAGGTAATCGATGTAATTCTGCAGTTCGCGGATGTTCATGTGCTGGGTGTAGGCAACCTTGCGAAAAAAGAAATCACGCCCTTCCGGTACGGGCAGTTCGAGGGAGTCAAACGCAGTGAACCCGGCGGGAGCGCCTTCCCTGAAACTGCGCTGGAAACCGTCCGTCAATTTCAGCCGGGTTTCATTTACCCAGGCGGCTTTTTTGGCAAATACCCGTTCCCCCATCCTGAAGCCCGCATCCAGTTTCAGCATGTTGAATTGATGAATAACCCCGGTGCGCTGGTTCCGATGGTTGTAGAAATAAAAAGTGTTGTCGTGACCTTCCACCCAGTTTTTTTCCCGTTCTTTCAGGGTGGGCATCTCCCGTTTATGGATGACATTGAGGGTTTTCTCCGCCAAGCGGTTGGCGTCAGGGGTGACTTTTTCCTGGAGCAAAAAGGCCGCCAGTGAAAAAAGCAGGCCGATCCATAATGCCGGCAACGCCAGTCGGTGCAGACTGGTGCCGCTGATCTGAACGGCGGTGATTTCGTTGTTTTTGCTCATCCAGGAATAACTGAGCAATACGGCGGTCAACAGGGAAACGGGAATGGTGAATGCCGAAACACTGGGTGCGTTGTAAATAACGTAACGCAGCGTATAGTGGAACGGAATACCGTTATCCACCACGTCGTCAATGAGTTCCACGATGCCGATGATAAAGAAAACCAACATTAAAGAGATATAAGTCAGGAAAAAGGTCAGCAGGATGCGGCGTGACACGTAATGGTCGATCCGTTTCAACAGCCGGAGCCTGAATGCCCGGATAGTCAGCACCATCAACGGTTTGCGTTCCGGCGGCGGCCCGTTGTCTTTGCGGACGGAGGATTTTCTTCTGAAAATGCGCGGCAGCGTGCTTTCACGCGAGTTCAACCAGAAAAACAAAGCCCCGATAACGACCAGAAAGATGTTGGCCATCCACATGCCCACCCCCGGCGACAATGTTCCCTTCAGGATGAGGCTGCGGGCCGATGTGCTGAGGGTGTAATAAACAAAGATGATGATGAGGGAGATGATGAATCCGCTGATTTTGCCGCCTTTCTGCGTCGACAAGCCCAGGGCGAGGCCGAGTACGCCGAAAA
>JAFGNX010000058.1 GCA_016926835.1 Candidatus Aminicenantota bacterium
CGTACCCGGCAGTACGGCAAAAAAGGCAAACTGCAATCCGAAACCCTCACCACCATGGAAGTGCAGAAGCTGGAACAGAAGTCTTTTCCCGACAGTTTCTTTAGTGTACCCCAGGACTACAAAGTAGTTGAGAATCAGGTTTTGTCCGGGAGGGACGCTGAGGAAGAAGTGGAAGAAGAGCAGGGCAAAAAGAAAAAGAAGTTCAAGTTGCCGTTCTGAGTGCCGGCATGGCAGGGACGCACCCCCGGTCCGGCCGTAAGGCGGACCGGGGCTTGATCCCGGACCGGGAGGACCGAATGAAGAACAGAACTGTTTTGTCTATCTTGCTGGCGGGTTGGATCATGGTCATGGGATATACTGGACTGGAAGCGGTTGTGGGCGAAGCGGATCGCAGCCTGACTCCGCCCGGTGACCACCCCACGGCCATGGCGTTTGACGGCGAACTTATCTGGGTCGCTGACAGCATGTCCTTTAAGCTGTACGGGCTGGACCCCGTTGATGGAACTCCGCGAAAAACCCTGAATGCCCCGGGATATGACCCGCGGGGCCTGGCCTGGGATGGTGAGTACCTGTGGTACGTGGATGGCCGGGAAGGATGGATTTACGGTCTGGAGACGGAATCGGGCGTGGCGCGCAGGCTGCTGGAATCGAATTCCGCGGATCCGGGCGGGTTGGCGTTTGACGGCGAATTCCTGTGGTTGCTGGATCGCAAGGCCGGCCGCATCCTGCGCATCAATCGGCGTGACGGCATGATGCATGAAAACATTCCCGCGCCCGCCGCCCTTTGCAACGGCCTGGCCTGGTCGCAGGGATACTTGTGGGTAACCGCAAGTGATGAGGATATGCTGTATCGCGTGGATCCCGCGTCCGGTGACGTGGTGACCTGGATTCCGGCACCCGGTCCCTATGCCTGGGGCATTTGTTTTTCCGGCGGTGACCTCTGGGTCACGGATCACCAGGAAGCCCGCGTGCGTCGCGTAAAATTAACCGACGACGTGTTCGTACGCCGCAGTCGTGCGCGCGACGTGGATTGGGTTGTAGCCGTTGATTTCCGCAATTTCGGGCCTGGAACGGTTGAGGCCCTGGACGCGTGCGTGGCTATTCCCCGTGAGCGGGATAACCAGGTGCTGTTAACCCAGACCGCGTTCTCACCCACTCCTGCCGAGATGGTAACCGATCAATGGAAGCAACCTTTTGCGCGGTTCCGCGCGGAGGCCGTTGCTGCCGGCGAGCGGCAACTGGCTGAGTTGCGGGTGCGTGCGCGCCTTTTTCATACGGAATACATCGTTTTTCCTGAAAGAGTGGGCTCGTTGGCGGAGATACCGGCTGATCTCAAGCCATACCTGGCCGATGGGTTCAAATACGATATCACCCACCCGGTGATCCGCAAAGCCACGGCTGAAGCAGTCGGGAAAGAGATCCGGCCATACTGGATCATGCGCCGGATATTCAACTACATCCTGGACAAGATCGATTACAAACTCAAACCGCTGGGCGGATGGAACCCGGCACCCACTGTGCTTCAAAGGGGCACGGGATCCTGCAGCGAGTATTCGTTCGTGTTTATCGCCATGTGCCGGGCCGCCGGCCTTCCCGCGCGCTTTGTCGGTTCCGTGGTCGTACGCAGCGAAGATCGAGGCCGGGACGAGGTGTGGCACCGCTGGCCCGAGGTTTTCCTGCCCCGATACGGCTGGGTCCCGGTGGATCCCTCGGCGGAGGGGAAACGCGACACCCCGGGAGGAATCGCCCGCCTGATCGGTACTGTGGGCAACCGCTACCTGATCACCACGGAAGGCGGCGGGGATTCCGAGTTCCTGGACACCTATTACAATTTCAAGGTAACCTGGCAAACCCGCGGCAAGTGCCGGGTGGAGAGTCACACCTGGGGTGAATACACCCCGGTTTCAGAAGTTCCCGCACGCTGAATCGCTGCGCGGCGTCTTTTTCCGGGGGAAAAATCCGGGAGAGACGCCGCCCAGCGGCAGGAGTCTGCTGTTCCACGGCACGTCCCGGGGGACACGGGAATCTCTTACAGTTCGGCGATAATGGCGTCGGTCATGGCGCGCGTTGAAGCCGCTCCTTTCTCGAGAACGTCCACGGACCCCTTGAGCTTGAGCATGTCGTAGGCCTGGACCCGGCCTTTTTCCACAACCCGGGCCACAGCATTGCGTACCCGCGCGGCCATTTCATTTTCGTCGATGTGTTCCAGCATCATGCAGGCGCTGAGAACCATGGCGATGGGATTGACAATCGATTCAGTGTAGGCGGCGTATTTGGGGGCGGAACCGTGGGTGGGTTCAAATATGGCCACTTCCTGTCCGATATTGGCGCTGCAGGCGAAACCGAGCCCCCCGACCAGGCCGGCGAAGCCATCGGACACGATATCTCCGAACATGTTTCCACTCACGATCACGCCGTAATCTTCAGGGTTTTTGGTGAGCCACATCATCTGGGCGTCGATGTTGGTGTTCCACAGGGCGATTCCCGGGTATTCGGTTGCGGTTTCCTTGGCAATGGACAACATCATGCCGGATGTTTCCCGGATCACATTGGGTTTCTCGCAAACCGTAACGGATTTGTAGCCGAACTGGCTGGCATGCTCGAACGCGGCGCGCACAATGCGCTCCGTGGCTCGGCGGGTAAAAATCCGTGTGGATACGGCCAACTCTTCCCGGGGGCTGTCGGCGAATTTCTTGAACTTGGGATGTGAGGCCAGGGCCGCGTACACGTTGTCGGGGGGATTGGTCCACTCCACGCCGCCGTACAGGCCCTCCGTGTTCTGGCGGAAAATGACCACATCCACTTCGGGTTCTTCGACGACTCCATTTGGACCCCGGCGGATGAAATTGAGGGGGTTGCCCTTGAATGTGCGACAGGGGCGCATGCAGATGTCCAGGTTGAAGTGCTGACGCAGACCCACAATGGGGCTGTAATAGACAAAGCCTTTGTTCTGCAGTTCAGGAGCCAGTTCATTGGCCGCGTCGGACTTGGGCTTGGACGTAATGGCGCCGAACAGACTGATTTTATGGGTTTCAAGCAGGTCCAGGGTGCGTTGGGGCAGGGGGTTGCCTTCTTTGCACCAGAATTCCCAGCCGATATCGGCGTGAACGTATTCTGCGTCAAATCCCGCGGCGTCCAGAACACGAATAGCTTCGGGAAGGACGACTTTTCCGATACCGTCTCCGGGCATCGTAACGATGGTTCTCTTGGCCATTGTGCCTCCTCTTGGGGGTTTTTCGTCCGGCAGGGACGGGTTATGTTGAAATCTTGGTTTTGATGAACGGGATCAGGCCGTTGTGTTCAAGGATCTCCATGACCGTGGGCGGGTAGGCCGGGAAACGAAAGTCTCCCCGTGGCGTCGAAATGACTCCGGCCGCCATATCCACGGTTACACTGTCTCCGTCCTGGATGGCGTCGACGGCTTCGGGACAGCGGATCGCCGGCATTCCCGCATTGATGGCGTTACGAAAATAGATGCGCGCAAAGGAGCGGGCGATGATCACGGAAATGCCCGCGGCTTTGATGGCCACGGCCGCCTGTTCCCGGGAAGACCCCATGCCGAAGTTTTTCCCCGCCACCAGGATGTCGCCTGCAGAGACCTTGGAAATGAAATCCGGGTCGAGATCTTCCAGGGCATGTTGCGCCATCTCTTCCGGGGTCATCTTCTGGTAGGTGTACTTTCCGGGGAAAATGACGTCGGTATTGATATTGTCGCCGTATTTCCATGCAGTACCTGAAAAAGCTTTTTTCACAGGAACCTCCCGGGATGGGTGATTTCGCCGGTTACGGCCGAAGCCGCTACGGACATGGGAGAGCCCAGATAGATTTCGGCTTCGCGGCATCCCATGCGTCCTTTGAAGTTGCGATTGGCCGTGGAAAATGTGACTTCTCCTGGAGCCATGACCCCCTGATGGGCGCCCAAGCACGGACCGCAGCCCGGATTGAGGATAACGGCTCCGGCATCCAGGAACACTTCCAGCAGGTTTTCTTTCATTGCCGCCCGGTAAACCTGCCATGAAGCGGGAATAACAAGGGTGCGAACCTTGACCCGGCGTCCCTTAAGGATGCGCGCAGCCGCGCGCAGGTCTTCCAGCCGCCCGTTTGTGCAGGTGCCGATCAGGGCCTGGTCGATGCGAATGCCAGCCGCCTCTTCGATGGATGCGTGGTTGTCCACTGTATGGGGCCGTGCCACGGCGGGTGTCATGACCGATATGTCGAAATTCACCACATCAACAAAGCAGGCGTCCGGGTCCGAAAAAACGGGTTCAAAAGTGGAACGCGCCCGGCCTTTCAGATAATTCAAGGTGGTGTCGTCCGGCGGGATGTACCCGTTCTTGGCGCCCATTTCCGCCGCCATATTGGACAAGACCATGCGATCCGGAATACTCATGGCCGCAACCGCATCACCGCGGAATTCAACCGCTCTGTAGTCAGCGCCGTCGGCACGGATGCGGCCGATGATGTTCAAGGCCACGTCCTTGGGCGACAGGAAATCCGGCATGCGACCCTGAAGGACGATTTGCATGGTGTCGGGGACCTGAAACCAGAGTTCACCGGTCGCCCAGATGGCGGCGACCTCGGAGCGCCCGATGCCGGCGGAAAAGGCGCCCAGCGCTCCGTATGTGGTGGTATGGGAATCGCTGCCCACGATCAGTTTTCCGGGCATGGCGAAACCCTCCTCCACGAACACCTGGTGGCAGATGCCGAAATTGATGTCAAAAAAATGCTCAATACCCTGTTCGGCCACGAATGAGCGGATTTCCCGGTGGTTAGTGGCCGAAGACTCTTTGGGGGCGGGAATTTCATGGTCAAGAATGATCACAACCCGCTCGGGGTAACGGACCTTGGCGGCACCGGTTTTGCGAAAGGTTGCGGAAATGGCCGCGGCATTGTCGTGGCTCATGACCCAGTCCGGTTCAACCGACACGATGTCACCGGCGGAAACATCGTATCCGGCCTTGAGGCCGAACACTTTCTCAACAAAAGTTTTGCCCATTGCGCTCTCCCCTTGAACGGCCCCTATTGTAATATAACCGTTGCTGCTTGTAAAGATGGGAACCCGGCTTGAGGCCTTGTGGGGGAGTGGTGTAGAATGGCGGGATGAAACGCCGGGATTTTGCATTCCACCTTCCCCGTGAGCGCATCGCCCGTTTTCCGGCAGATCACCGTGAAGAATCACGCCTGATGGTGGTGGACCGGAGCAACGGTAAGATTCACCATTCGCGGTTCTCCCGCTTGGAGGCGTGGCTGGATCCATCAGACTTCATGGTCATCAACAATACCCGTGTGATTCCGGCAAGGCTGTTCGCCTCAGTGGGAACGCGCAGGGTGGAGTTGCTGTGGGTCCGTTCACTGGATCTAAAGGAAATCGAGGTGTTCGCGCGGCCCGCCCGTGTTTGTGTGCCGGGACGCCGCCTGAAGTTGGAAAACGGCATCGAGGCAACGGTAACGGCTATCGGGCCACGCGGCCTTCGCCGCCTGCGCTTTGATGCCGGCCTGGATCAGGTGCGGGCCGCGGGCTACGCGCCGCTACCCCCGTATATCAAGCGCAGCAGAGAGGAGGCGGATGAGTGGCGCGCTTTTGACCTGGAACGGTACCAGACCGTTTATGCCCGCCACGAAGGGTCCATCGCGGCTCCGACCGCGGGCCTCCATTTTACTCCCGGCCTGTTGGAGCGGATTCGTCTCCATCATGGAGTTGAAGAAATCACCCTGACGGTCGGTCCCGCCACCTTCCAGCCCATTGAAGTCGATAATCTGGATGATCACCGCATGGGACCGGAAGAGATTTGTATTCCCCAAGCGGCCGGTGAGCGCATCCTGAATCTGCGCAGGCATCGCCGCCTCGTGGCTGTGGGCACCACCACGGTGCGTTCCCTTGAAACCTGGGTTCGCCTGGATTCACCTTGTGAACGGTTTGTTTCTGAACTCTTTATCCGCCCCGGATTCCGTTTTCAAATGGTGGATCGACTGATCACCAACTTTCATCTGCCGGAGTCTTCACTGTTTGTGCTGGTTTGTGCTTTTGCCGGCATGGAGCTGATGCGGCTGGCTTATGAGCTGGCCGTGAGGGAAGGATATCGCTTCTTTTCATACGGCGACGCCATGCTGATTCGGTGATTCCGCAAAAAATGAAAATAGAGGATTTTTCTCCGGGATCCCCTTGAATTCCACCTCCGTGAAGAGTATAATTCACCCCTGCCAAAGCCGTATCGCGGTCTGAAAATGTCATTGACATCAGGCATATGGCTGTGGTATACTCGTTTGTCGTGCTGGCGTAGCTCAGTTGGTAGAGCAGTTGATTTGTAATCAACCGGTCGGGGGTTCAAGTCCCTTCGCCAGCTCGTTATCAAAAGTTTTGGGCAGGTTCCAGAGCGGTCAAATGGGACGGGCTGTAAACCCGTTGGCGCAGCCTTCGGTGGTTCGAATCCGCCCCTGCCCACTCTCCCGATGGTTCGGGGACCCGTTGTTGATGCGGGAGTAGCTCAGTTGGAAGAGCAATAGCCTTCCAAGCTATTGGTCGCGGGTTCGAATCCCGTCTCCCGCTTGTTGAACAACCGGCCCGGAAAAATAGAGTCACGGGCCCTCGTAGCTCAGCCGGTAGAGCGCATCCTTGGTAAGGATGAGGTCATCAGTTCAAGTCTGATCGAGGGCTCCAGTATATTTATTTAATTTTAACCAGATTCAGGAGGTCAACCATGGCGAAAGAGAAGTTTAATCGCAGTAAGCCGCATTTGAATATTGGCACGATCGGTCACGTGGATCACGGCAAG
>JAFGNX010000059.1 GCA_016926835.1 Candidatus Aminicenantota bacterium
AATGCGCACCTTATCATATCCCCGCGAACGCAAATAGGCATACACAATGGCGGCCCGGGTGCCGTGACTGCAGAAGATGCCGATTGTTTTGCCCCGGGGGATCTCGTTGCAACGATCGGGAATCTCGTGGGTCGGGATGTGCAGCACTTCGATATGGTGCTCAAGGCCGAATACCAGTGATTCGATTTCGGGCAACGCGCGCACATCCAGAAAGACCGCGTCATCGGTATTGAAAAGTTCATCGATTTCAATTTTGTGCTTTCCCGTGCCGAAAAACTCAAATGTCATTGAACGCAGAACCGTGTCCAATTCGTTCACGATAATCTCCTCCTGAATGTTTTTCCCAGGGTATTCCCGCTTATATTCCGCGCGCGCGGATGACTTTCGCGGCGCAATCCAGGAAATCCACCACGCAGGGAGTAACCAGGCTGTATTCCACCATGCGCTGTTTGCGCTCATCATCCACAATGCCCGCGGACTTAAACACAGTTCCTTTCGAGAACTTCCTGCAGACACTCCGAGTTCCCCGGCTTTCTACCATCTACGCTTTTTCTTTTTTCGCTTGTTTTTCCGCGAAGCGCAAAAAACGGGACTGCACCTGTTTGCGCATCATCTGTTTGTGGATGGGGCCCAATCCCAGCAGGACATTGATAAAGCGGGACAGCATGCGGTGGGTCCACAGGTGGTAGTTGTCGAAAATCAGGTTGCCCAACTTGCCGGTATCGATGGCTGACCGGATCATGCGCTCGAAGCCGTCTTTGGGTGTATCGTTCAGTTCGGCGCGCCGCTCCATGCGGATGGCTCCGGTGGGGCAGAAGCGGCTGCATACGCCGCAGCCGATGCAACGGTCCAGGTTCACCAGGAAGGTTTTTTCCCCGGCATCATCCTTCCCCTCAATGATGGCGTCCACCGGGCATTTCTGGGCGCACTTGCCGCAGTTGATGCACAGGGAGGGATTGATTGCGGCCTCGAAGTTTGTGTGGATATTTCTCACGTACCCCAGGCGCTTGTAGGCCAGCAAGGCTTCGCAGCAGCAACTGCAGCAATTGCAGATCCAGGCCACTTCGTTGCGCACATTGTCGCCGATATGGACCAGTCCCAGTTCTTCCACCCGGTGGATAATTTCGTGGGCTTCCTCTTTTGAGATTTCCCGCGCGATATCGTGGTCGACGAGGCTGCGGGCCGTGCCGTTGAAAGTGAGGCAGACATCCTGGGGATTATCGCAGGCTTTGCCCAAATGCTCCATTTTATGGCGGCAGTAACAGCGGCCGACGGAAATGCAGGATGCCGAATCGATAACATGGGATACCCGTTCATAATCGAGTATTTCAGAGAAAGATTCTTCGGGGATCTGGTCCTCATGAACGAAAGTGCGGTCAATGGGCGGGTTGATGTGCAGGATGTGGACGAAATCGGGTTCCACGTTGATGTACTGGTGATACAACTCAGACAGCAGGCGGGCATCGAAGCGCCCGTCCGTGCGCATCAGCGAGAATTCGAAAAACCCGGCCATGGTGGGAGCCAGGATGAACTTGCGTTCCTCTCCGGCCTTGAAGTCCAGTATCAAGCCCTTGTCCGCCAGGGTGTCGAGTACGGCCTCGGCTTCGGAAAGCGGCTTTTTCCAGGCTTCCGCCGCGGTTTCAACGGTGAAATATCGGAACGGCAGGCGGGATACCAGTCGCGCTTCCTGCTCGGAGAAGAGTTCCTTGAGGATGCGGAACAGGGTTTCCGATTCCGGCGCCCCCTGGGGCGAGCGGTCCAGGCGTTTCTGCAGGTTGCGGTAAGCCCGGGAAACATTGGCGTGTCCCATGAGACTCCTTTTGCCAGGCGCGGCCTGGCCTGCGTACCGGCCGGCGGCCGGCTGCCAGCAGTATGGCGGGCGCGCGCCGGATTGTCAATTAGAAAGAAAGACAGGTGGAGAGAAAATACAGTTGAGGAGTTGGGAAGAAGGTTTCAGGTGTAGGAGCGGCCTCCATGGTCCCACTGGGTGAGTGGCAAGAGGCGATTGGCAAGTGGAGCAGGGAAATGAGAAATCAGGTGCCAGTGTACGGGCGGTTCGCGAACCGCCCCTGCTTTTCAACTCTTCAACTTTGATTTTTGAACCACCCCGCGGTGCGGCGGCAGATACCTACCAGCATCAGCATGACCGGGACTTCGATGAGCACCCCGACCACGGTTGCCAGGGCGGCGCCGGACGAAAGTCCGAAGATCATGACCGCCGTGGCGATGGCCACCTCAAAGTGGTTGGAGGCCCCGATCATGGCCGCAGGCGCAGCGTCCCGGTATGGCAGTTTCAACAGTTTGGCCGCCCCGTACCCCAGGGCGAAAATCAGCAAGGTCTGGATGAACAGGGGCACGGCGATCCACAGGATAGTCAGGGGATTGGACGAGATCACCTCGCCCTTGAAGCTGAACAAGAGCACCAGGGTGATCAGCAGCGCCGTAATGGTGACGGGCGTGAGCAAGGGAAGAAACTTATCACGGAACCATTCTTCTCCCCTGGCGCGAATGATCCAGCGACGCGAGAAAAAGCCGGCCACCAGGGGCAATGCCACGTATACTCCGACCGACAAGAGCAATGCCTGCCAGGGAACGGGAAGGCGGCCCACACCCAGTAAAAAGCCGCCCAGGACGCCATAAAGCACCAGCATGAGCAGGGAGTTGACAGCCACCATCACCAGGGTCAGGCCGTCGTTGCCGCGGGCCAGGTAGCCCCAAACCAGAACCATGGCCGTGCAGGGGGCGATACCCAGCAGGATGGTTCCGGCGAAGTAGCTGCGCCAAAGTGGGATTTCCAGCATCTTGATGCCGTCGTGCAGTACCACCGTTCCGGCTCCGTGCTCCGCGCCCAGGGGGAGGTCCAGGCCGAAGGGCATTTTTACCAGGTCCACCGCTTCGGGGCCGATCAACCCTTTAAACAATATACCCAGAAAAAGCATGGAGATGGCGTACATGGTGAAGGGCTTGACGCACCAGTTGATAAACAAAGTGAGGAATACGGGCTTGCCGCTTTTGCCAGCCCTGATCACGGCGGCGAAGTCGATCTTGACCATGATGGGATACATCATGAAAAACAGGCACACGGCAATGGGAATGGAGACCACTGGCGCGCCGTTTATCATAAGGGACATCCCGTCCAGGCTTTGGGCCAGGCCCGGGGCCAGTCGGCCCAGCAGGATGCCGCCCAGGATGCACAACCCCACCCACAATGTCAGGTAGCGCTCAAAGATACTGCTCATTCTGCGGTTGCCTGCCAATCCGTTCGCATTGCTCATGCTTGCCTCCTCTCTGGTTTCCGGGCGGTGATCATCGCGGAGCGGACGTATTCTTCCGCGCCGCTGCCGGGGAACCAATCCCGGAGGAAACGGGCGCTGTCTTCACGCACTTCGACAGATACGTCAACAAAACCGGCTTTCCGCAGCATGTTTTTGACGTCGCCAACCAGAGCCGCCCCGGCGACGCAGCCGTTGTAGGCATCCGGATCATCTGAGATTTTTGCGGGCAGGGGTTTGACGGCCACGATATCCGAAACAGCCAGCCGGCCGTTTCCACGCAGTACCCGGAAGGCGCCGCGAAAAACCTGCTCCTTGTCGGGGGACAAATTGATTACGCAGTTGGATATGACCACATCCACGGATGCGTCCGCCACGGGCAAGTGCTCGATTTCGCCCAGGCGGAT
>JAFGNX010000060.1 GCA_016926835.1 Candidatus Aminicenantota bacterium
CGCGCAAAAACCGGACCGTCCTGGCACACCCTGAGATAACCGCCGGCGCTGGACGGGATCACGCAGCTGTGGCAAGCGCCGAAACCGCATCCCATCAAGGCTTCCGCGGACATGTAGTCCTCCGTTCCACCTTTTTCCAGGCAGGCGGCCAGTTCCGCCAGCATGGCGTGCGGGCCACAGGAAATGGTCATGTCCGCGGCTGAAGCAGCCAAGATATCCGTCACCGCATCGGTTACCAGGCCCGGACGGCCGAAATCTCCACAATCCGTACAGAAATCCACGGCATCCAGACCCAGCTTGTCAATGCGGTCCCGCAAGTGGAGCAGGCCGGCGCAGCGACTCCCGTAAAGCAGTGAAACATGGTTGTTCCGGCGGTAATGCTTCAGAGCGAAAACCAGGGGAGCGATGCCGCGGCCGCCGGCGACAGCCAGGATCCTTCGTTCGCTTGCATCCGGGAATCCTTTTCCCAAGGGACCCAGTACCGGTATCCGGTCTCCCGGACGCCTGGTCGCCAGGAACCGTGTGCCGCGCCCCACCACCTGAAAGTAGACAAACAGCAATGGGGGAACGGCTTCCATGATGCCGAAGGGCCGGCGCAGCAGGGGGTCTGTGCCTTCCCCCACGCCAATCATCAGAAACTGGCCGGGCCGGGCGGATCCGGCGATTTCCTGAACGTCCAGAGCCATGACCACGTGTTGGTCATCCAGGCGAACACATTCCACAACCCTGCCGTCCATATCCATCACGGCCGTATTATGCCAGACTCGACTTGGGCTGTAAAGACAAGTCTTTCGAGCCGGATCGGGGACAAAAAACCATGAAAGAAAGTTGATTTTTTTTCTTTCTGAAAATCCGTCACCAGCTCTGCGGCCGGATAAAGTCAATGCCGCGGGTATCGTTGTTTTCGGGCTTCATGTTACAATCACGTTTTCAGGAGGAAGGATGATTCGTCACAACACCTATTTCGACGGCCGGGTCATGAGCCTGGGCCCGGAAATGGAAACCGACCGTTTCACCGTGGGGGTAATGGAACCGGGAGAGTTCACTTTTGGCACCACCTCCATTGAAATCATGGAGGTGATCACCGGCGCCATGGATGTCGCCTTGCCCGACGGCAGCCGCCGGATGGTTGGCCGCCACGAGTCGTTCACCGTGCCCGCGGGCGTGGAGTTCCACGTAAGCATATCCGTACCCACCGCATATTTGTGTTCCTACCGCTAAGGACGGCATTGAATTCGCCGACCGCAACGGCATCGTTCAATATTGCCCGGCCCGCATCGCGCTTTGCGGAAGAGAATGATTTGACACCTGGTCAGGCTCGTTGTTCAATGGAAGCGTGAAGAGAAGCATACGATTTTTCCGCCTGTTGCTTGTGCCCACTTTCTGCGGTTGCCTGCTCGCCGGTTGCACGGGCGGGAGCGATTCCTCTTCCCCCCCGGCCGAGAAAGCCTTATCCGGCCCGGAAGAAAACGCCGGTCCCTACGGCTATGAATCCGGCATTCTCGAATTCCGCGTCCGCCGGCCTCATCACCAGGTGGATGAAACCGTCTATTTCAGGGATTGGGGTCGTCAGGAAGCCCGATACGAAACGGTCCGAGCGATCGCCGAAATCGGGGAATCCACGGTTCGCCACCAGATTACGATCGTCAACCCGGATGGGGTGTTCACCTGGCAAGAGGAAACCCGAACCGGCTCCCGCAGCCCGCTCCCGCCCCCGGAACCCTACCAGGACTATGAAAAACTGAAAGAGCGGTTCGGCCCTGAAGGCGCCGTCGGGCGGCTGCGGAGCCTGGGCATTGAATTGGGAAAACCGGAAATGATACTGGGGTTCACCTGTCAGGTCTTTCACCTGAAAGGGGGCACATTCTGGATCCACCGTGGCCTGGTATTGCGGTCTCGTATCCGCCTGCCGAGTTATTCCACTTCGCGTGAAGCCATCCGTTTTGTCCCCGATGCCACGGTAGATTCCTCTCGTTTTCGTTTCCCTGAGGGCGTTGACCCCGAATCATTCCCCGGCCTGACCGATCTGTTGAGAGAAGCAGCCGCAGATGACCCCGAGCGGACACGCTCCTGATTCCTCGATCGAACTCTTTTCTCTGTCAAATGCACTGCAGAAGTCAATCATCCTTGTGGTTTCCCAGGGAATGGTCTGTTTATGCCGAAATTGAAAAACAGGGGAGACGGGCGCAAATCCCGTCTCCCCCGGTCGCGTCAGGTTGAATCAGTCGGGCAGGGTGACACTGCGGGAGGCCTGGTTGTTGTTTTCCCGGCTCTCCTCGATCTCGTTGTCCGGATCTACCATGACCGCTACCACGTAGCGATGGCCGGCCTTCAGGCGGGGACGGACTGAACGCTTCTTGTCGGTTCCCCCGAAACGCCGGTCAATGTTGAGGTGTTGCCGCGTCCCCGGCACCAGACGGGCAATGGTCAAAGTGTCGATGTAAACCGGATTGGTGCCATCTTCCAACAGGCGCCAGCGCACATGCACGTTGCGCAGTTCTCCCACACCCTGGTCCTCTACACCGATACGGAAAATAAAACGCCAGCGATAGCTTGAGCTCATATAGATTTTTTTTACCTCGAAATTATCGATGAGCACCGATAGGTCGTGGCCGCCGACGGCGTGAAGGTTGAGGTTCGTGGCCTTGGAGTTGTTCGTACGAACGCGGTCACATCCGTCGGGCATGGGCGCCAAGTACGCCTGGATGTTGATATCCGAGTCGGCCCGCAATCCTTCCGGCACTGTAAACGGCGCACGCACTTCAGCGATATTATCCGGGTTGAATTCGAGGTTGTACGTATTCCTCTGGGTTGAGCCTCCCCGGCTCAGTACCCGAAAAACCACCACAATCTGCGGCCGGCAAGTGCCCAGCTGAATGCCGGGATGACGCCGCACTCGGACCAGGGCGGTTCCGGGCGTCCGGCTGCCGTTGTAAGGGAACTCCCAGGTTTCGTTGACCCGGAATACGTTTCGTCCTCGAAAATCCCGGAAGTCGAGTGATTCCACTTCATAATCGGCCGCAATCAAGGGAACCAGCGTGCCGGTGGCAAAAGCCGGCTTGATTTCAAAAGACCTGTCACTGACATCCTCTGCAGTGCCACTCTGATGACGAACCTTGATGATATAACCGGTTGCCGGGGCCGCTTCACCGCCGCCGACCAGGGTGCCCACATTCCAATTGAACGAAGTCTGATGAGCTGAAATGCCATTGGCAACAGTGCCTTGGTTGGCTCCGCCACGCCACAAGGTGATCTCGTATGTCCCCCCAGATATTCCTGAGGCGGACCAGCGGATGGCCTGGGTGGAATTCTTGTTCCACTGTTCTCCGCCATTGGGACTGGTGACACTGACAGCACCATCCGGCGGCGGGGGAGGGGGTGGTGGCGTATCGGATGTGATGCTGAAAGCCGCATCGCTGAAATCACTCGGTGCCTCGCTGATAATCCGAATTTTGATCTTATAGTTACTACCCGCACCCACATTCGCAGCATCGGTCAGGTTCCCCACTATCCAGTTAAACGAATTCTGGGTTACGGGAAGATAAGAGGCGATGGTTCCCAGGTTGGTATCACCATCGAACAGGATGATGCGGAACTGGCCAGAGGCAATACCGCTTGTGGTCCAGGTGATGGTTTGGTTGCTGCCCACCGCCCAGCTTTCGCCGCCGTTGGGAGCCGTTATGGTGATGGTCTGGGCCATCAGGCTCAAACCCACCAGCATCATGATACCGATGAATGTGATTTTTCGTTTCATCATGAATAAACCTCCTTGGTTTTGCGTATTGTTTCTTGGATAAGAAATAGCCGCTGAATATCTCAGTAAAAGAATTGTCGGACCGGATTCATTTTTGGTTGTGATTGTTGGAGCGGTTCTAATATATATGTGGATGGAGGACAAAAAATGAAACAGAAAATCGTGTTTTTCGTTGCAATGATGGCGTTGGTATGTGCCGGCATGCATTTGCATTCGGCGGAAGAGATGACGGTGGAACTTCCCCTGGGCACCAAGGTTGAATCCCCCGCTCCAAGCCAGTGGGTGTTTGTGTTGCCGGACGGTCAAAGACTGGAGCTGCAAGGAACGGGCGATCTTCAGGCCGGTTTTCAGCAATGCCTGCTGCGTGGGCCCGGGGGAAAAATTCTGGCACAGGGAACGCAGGCTCAATTCGTACAACCCTCCACGGAAAAGCTGATGACATTACCGACAGGTATCCGCCTGATCGCCATAGATAACGAAGTGATCTGGGCCCGCCAGGGTGCTCCCGTTCCTGAAGGCAGTTACTTGCGCATCAACC
>JAFGNX010000061.1 GCA_016926835.1 Candidatus Aminicenantota bacterium
ACCACCTGTTCGCCATCCGGAGAAATGGTGATCCCGGAGATGGATTTCACCCTATAAAGGTCATCCAGGGCAAACGGTTTCTTTTCGTCCGCCGACAATGTCGATACGGTCACGACTATGAGCAAAATCATTACCAGCATTTTTTTCATGGCAAGTATCCTCCCGAAGATTGAGTCCTTTTAATCATATCATATGAAAAGTTACAAAAAGAAGGGACAGATGTAGGGGCGGCCCCCCGTGGCCGCCCTGATGACATCCATGCCTGCTCGAAGAATGGCCATGGTTCATTCATGCAACCATGGATTATTGTTGGGCAACCACAGGGGGTTGCCCCTACACCTGTCTCCTGCCACTGGCCCATCGCCCCTTGCCTCTCGCTTATCATCAATGCGGAAATACCCACACAAAACGTAATAGATCCGTTTTCTTAACCTGGCTATTTTCATCACCAGGGCGCTTTGCGCCTCTTTACAAGTTTGAGTTGAAAAGTTGGGGAGTTGTTGTATTCTATGAAACGGATTGCTACAATTCAATCCCCAGGGACCCGTTTGGGAACGGAGCGAAATGACCGGGAACGAAAGTAGACCCACCCACTTGGGCGGGGACCGTGACCGTGCCGGAATGAGCCGGCTTGAACTGGTCTACCTCAACCTGGTCAAGTTGAATCCAGGCACTGTCATCAACGGCCGCTACCGCATTGAACGACTGGTCGGAAAGGGCGGGTTCGGAATCGTATTCGATGTCTACGATATCACCCTCGGCACCCGCGTGGCCATCAAATTTCTCAATCCGGAGCTGACGCAGGAAGACAAGAAATTTCTGCGCGTCAAGCGCGAGATCAATATCGCTCGTAAAATCAGTGATGAACGCATCATCAAGGTGTTTTCACTCGAAAGCTGGCGCGGAGTCCATTTCCTGGTCATGGAACTGGTTTCCGGACGCAGCTTGAAAACGATTCTGGAAGAGAAGTGCCCCTGGACCTGGACGGAATTCAAGTCCATCTTTATTTCTATCCTGGAAGCGGCGGCCGTATTGCACCGCAACGGCATCGTGCATCGGGACCTGAAACCGGCCAATATCCTGATTGATGAGAAAAAACGCATCAAGATCCTCGATTTCGGACTGGCCAAAGAGATCATGGATATGGACAAGACCTCAACGGTCGGCGAGATCGTGGGTTCACCCTATTACATGTCGCCCGAACAGATCCGCGGGGACACCATCAGCTATGCATCTGATGTGTACCAACTGGGATTGGTTCTATACCGTGTACTGACAAACCGCCATCCTTTTGAAAGCACCAGCACCATGGAAATGATTTCCAAGCAACTCGCAAAAAAAGCCGATCCACCGAAAGTAAATAGGGACGACTTGCCGCGGTTTCTCTCTATCGGAATTGAAAAATCCCTGGAAAAGGTTCCGGAGCGGCGCTTCCGGGACGCCGAGGCCATGGCCCAGTTCTTTCGCAAAGAAAAAGCCTCCCTGACTCACCGCCTGCATCTGGCCCTGAACCGCAGACCGCTGAAGGTCACCCTGATCGGCGCGGTACTTGCCGTGGCCGTCTTTTCCGGTTTCCAGGCCACTTTCGGCTCCAGAAAAATCCACAAGCTCGTTTACCGGGAGACTGTTCTTCAGGCTCGCAATCGTTTGGGCATCCAACTTTGGAAAAAAAACTTCTCTCCGTTTCACGTTTTTGCCGCTTACTCGACAAAGAGCGAGGCTCCACTGGTGCAGAGAACAGGTAGCTCCACTGACCTCCCGTTCCTCGATCCGGGAGATGAGCCAATGACAATTGTCATCCTGGCTCCCCCTCCGGAAAGGCCTTTTCCGGTTGACATGTCCATCGCGGATGACACACTCATGTGCCGGCTGGCCATCGTTTCATCCAGCGGCGAACTGTTAAAAAAGGAACCCCTGACCGATCACTATGACGCATACGATTACGTCAAGATCGCCAGGCCTCAGGCTTTTCGCAATCACGGTTTGAACTCCAGGGGGGAAACCTGCGTTTCTTTCACCATTCAGCAGTATCAGAGCATGTATCCGTTTGCCCTGGTGTACATGGAGGGCTTTGAAAAATGCGTGTACACCCATCCGGGGACTTTCTCGGCCACCCTGCTGGAACGAAACGGCGATACAGTGTCTTTTATGCTGAAGGGGATCAACAACCTGTTGGGCCACAACCAGTTTGTGGCAGAACTCACGTTCAACATGTCTGAGCCCGGCAGACTTGTGCTCAGAGGCATTCCCAGCCTGTCCACCGACCAGCGCAACAATGTTCCCGATGAAGACCGGCTCTTTTTCCTGCCCTTTCGAGCACGAATACTGGAAAACCGCTGGCGCGAAGAGGGACGCGTTCGCTTCACCGAACAAACCAACGGAGATATACTCGATTTCCACCGCGATGGGCACCTGAGTGTGGGATCCAAAAACGGATACGTGGACTATTCCGACCGCATCGATACGTTGCGCCGGATCTATACGCTGGTGAACATGAGTTTTCAGGAAAAGTGGGTTAAGGACAATCCACAGAATGCGCTGGACCTGATCAATCAAGCCGGCTCTTTCTCGATTGAAAACCCTTTCCTGCGCTCAGCCATCCTCTACCTGAAAGGCGACTTGGAAATCACACTTGGCCGCTACAAAGATGGGGGAAAAAGCCTGCAACACGCGTTGGCCGTCTATACCGGCAACAAGGATGCCTGCGAGAGGCTTTGTGAAATGGAAATGCTCCGGGGTGACGTCCCGGCCGCATTCGCGCGGCTTGCTGATACCCACTCAGACAGCACACAGTTCTGGGGATTTACCGTTTTTGGCGTGAATTTGTTCAGAGGTTACTTGTATCTGCACATGGGTCTGTTCAACCAGGCCGAAGCCGAATTTGACCGCATCCGAATCACTGAAAATGACCTGACTCGATTCTGCCAAACAACCAAAGACTTTTTCAGAGGCGATTACGAAAAAGCGCAAACCAGTCTGCTGGAAATGGAGCAATCAGCCCTGAGTGCGGTGGATGTGCGTGAGCTGCGCTTGCTGATCGGCCGCACGTTGCTGCTTAACTCCGGCGATATAAAAAGAGTGGAATTCCTGTTCAATGATATCTTTCACAACTCACTGGATTTCGCTCACTTGGCCGAATTGTCTTCCTGTTATTGCCTGGCCCGTTCGGGACGGATGTCGGAAGCCGCGCGATCCGCACGCAGGGCTTTTGAACGCCTGAAGCAAAAAGCGCGCGGGGATTTCATGACCCGGCTGTGGTTGTTCTACGATGCGTACGTGTACGGACTTGTCATGGAGATGGCCGGTGATAGAGATCAGGCGGAACAGGGATTCAGGGCGTGCATCGCCGCCAATCCGCACACGGAACTGGCCGCGAAGGCAGAAGAATGGTTGAGCAGAAAGCAAAGACCATAGCCCACAGCCACCGGACACCCAATCTCCGCTTCTGATTTTTTACATCCCCTGGATTTCAATGCGGTTCCAGTTTCCCCGGCCCACAATGATGTGGTCCAACACGGGGATGCCCAAAAGGCGCCCCGCCCGTACCAGCCGGCGTGTGGTTTCCAGGTCTTCCGGACTGGGGACGACATTGCCGGAGGGATGATTGTGAATCAGCACAACCGCCGCGGCACGGTCGGATATGGCCCCGCAGAAAACTTCTCTGGGATGGACCAGCGACTGGTTGAGGGTTCCGACAAAAACAGTTCGACGGCGTACCAGGTGGTGGGCACCGTCCAGGGTAATGACCAGGAAATGCTCCTGGGCCTTCTCCTGGATATCCGCGATCAGGGGCAGCACATCCTCCGGACGGTGGATGCCCCGGCGGCGGCGATCATAGAGGCGCCGGGCCAGTTCCAGGGAAGCGGACACGGCCGCGGCCCGGGCCGGCCCCATGCCGCTGATGGCCTGCAATTTCTCCATGGTGACATTCCCGTCTTCGCGGCGCACCAGGTTCAGCACTTCATCCGCCAGCACGTAAACATCCCGATTTTGCGTGCCGCTGCGCAAGACCAGCGCCACCAACTCGCGGTCGGCCAGGGCCAGGGGACCTTTTTGCGCCAGCTTCTCCCGCGGGCGGTCAAATACGTATTGCTCGGCGATCTTCAAGGTCATGAACACAAAGAAGCAAAACCGATGCCATTAACATTATCAATGTTTGTGGAAGGTAGAAGACCTCGAAAGTATTTGTATGAAGATCTCGCGAGTGTCTGCAGGAGGATCTCCCGGGAGCATCAGTACGGGTTTCTGGAAGAGCTTGTAGAAGGTAGAACGTAGAAAGTAGAAAAAGAAACAAGGTTGTTTTTACTTTTCACTTTCGACTTTTAACTTTAGACTTTCGACTTAGCCTCCTGCCCCTGCCAATTGCCCCTTGCCTCTGGCCCTCAGCCACTTGCCTTCCCCCAGTTGACTCTCCCATCCCCCTGACATACAATTTATCTATACCGGGGAGGCGCGGAAGCCACCCTGACGGAGCCGGACATGCCCGAATACAACGCCTTTGATACCGCCCGCGCCCAGTTTGACCGCATCGCGGAGATCCTGGACCTGGACAGCGCCACGCGCGCCCTGCTGCGGGACACACTGCGGGAATACCATTTCAGCATTCCCGTCACCATGGACGACGGTTCCATCCAGGTGTTCCGGGGCTTTCGCGTGGTACACAACGACGCCCGCGGACCGGCCAAGGGAGGCATTCGTTTTCATCCCCAGGAAACGGTTGACACGGTGCGCGCCATGGCCATGTGGATGACCTGGAAATGCGCGGTGGTCAACATTCCCCTGGGCGGAGCCAAGGGTGGAGTGATCTGTGATCCCCACCACCTGAGCCTGACGGAGCAGGAGCGGTTGTGTCGCGGCTGGGTGCGCAAGGTCGCGCGCAACGTCGGTCCGCTATCCGATGTGCCCGCCCCGGATGTAATGACCAACGCCCGCCATATGCTGTGGATGCTGGACGAGTACGAAGCCATTTATGGAGACAAGTACCCGGGATTCATCACCGGTAAGCCGGTTGACATGGGCGGTTCCCTGGGCCGTGTGGAATCAACGGGATACGGATTGGTTTTCGCGCTGCGGGAAGCACTTAAGGAATTGAACATCCGCCCCGGCGATACGCGTGCCAGCGTTCAGGGATTCGGAAATGTGGCGCGCCATGCCATTGATCTTTACACCCAACTGGGGGGCACAGTGATCGCCATAGCCTGTTGGGACCCGGAAACGGAAGCGGGGGTAACTTTCCGCAAAAAAGGCGGCATACGCATGGAAGAGTTGTTGCCCATTACCGACAGTTTCGGAAGCATCCGCCTCGATAAAGCGCGGGACCTGGGCTACGAAGTGCTGGATGCCGACGCCTGGCTG
The DNA here is from genome assembly GCA_016926835.1 of Candidatus Aminicenantota bacterium. GTDB lineage: Bacteria > Acidobacteriota > Aminicenantia > UBA2199 > UBA2199 > UBA876. Next base: position 5,356 of record JAFGNX010000061.1, read on the forward strand.
GAACAGGAGGTGGAGATCCTGATTCCCGCCGCCCTGGAAAACCAGGTCCACGCGGGCAACGTGGAACGCATCAGCCGCAACGTGCGCATCATGGCCGAAGGCGCCAACGGCCCCACGTCGGTTGAAGCCGACGCCGTGATCCGAGACCGCGACATCTTTGTGATCCCCGACTTTCTGGCCAATGCCGGCGGCGTCACCTGCAGTTACTTTGAACAGGTTCAGAGCAACATGAACTACTACTGGGAAAAAGACGAGGTCCTGGGCAAGCTGGATACCAAGATGACCGCGGCGTTTATCCGCGTCAGTGAACTGGCGCGACGCAAAAAACTGCCCATGCGTGATGCCGCTTACGTGATCGCCGTGGACAGTGTGGCCCGGGCTTGCCGCAACCGCGGCTGGGTGTAATCCCATGCCGTATGCCGGCGGAAAAACCGCCGGCAACCCGATTGAGAAAACCTGAAGGGAGATAGGATGACGAATCGCACAACCCGGGTGCCGCCTTTTGTTCGTCAGGATGATCCCCGCCCGCCGATTACCCGCATTGGTACCGGGAGTCTCGGCGGCAAGGCATCGGGCCTGGCGGAACTCCAGCAGAATCTGGAAGAACGCTTCGGCAAGACCGGGTACCGGGGTTTCCAGGTGGGCATTCCCGCTTTCACGGTCATTGCCACGGACTTCTTTGATCGTTTTATGAAACAGAACGATCTATACGCGGTGGTGGAAACCGAGCCGTCCGACGACCGCATCGCCCATCACTTCATGCGCGGTGAACTTCCGGTTGACCTTTCCGGGGATTTGCGCCACCTGATCGCCCGCACCCGATACCCCCTGGCGGTACGCTCTTCGGGAATGCTGGAAGACGCCGCGGATTCGCCTTTTGCCGGGATCTACGCCACCAAGATGATTCCCAACAATCAGGCGGACACCGATGCCCGTTTCCGCAGCCTGGTGGAAGCCATCAAGTTCGTATACGCATCTACTTTTTTCTCTGCGGCCCGCGCGTACCGTGAAGCGGTGGGCTTTACCACCCGTGACGAGAAGATGGCCGTCATGATCCAGGACGTAGCCGGACGGGGCCGCAACGGGCGACATTACCCCATTGTTTCCGGAGTGGCTCGATCCGTCAATTTTTACCCCCAGGGCCCGGCCAAACCCGAAGAAGGGGTGGTGGACCTGGCACTGGGCCTGGGCAAAAGCATTGTGGACGGTGGGCAGGCGTGGAGCTACTCCCCGGCCCACCCCCGCGCCGTACCGCCTTTTGGATCCACATCAGACTGGCTCAAACAGACTCAGCGCAAATTCTGGGCCGTCAACATGGGCCGTCCCAAAGAGGTCAACCCCCTGGCGGAAACGGAATTCCTCATCCACCTGGAACTCGAGGAAGCCGATTACGACAATACCCTGAGACGGGTAGCCTCCACATATGATGCCGCTTCGGACCGCATCCAGCCCGGGGTCGCCATGCAGGGGCCGCGCATTATCACCTTCGCGCCCATCCTCCAGGTCGGGCTGATGCCCTTGAACGACCTGTTGCTGAACCTTCTGGAACTGGGGAAAACGGCGACCGGATCTCCGGTGGAAATGGAGTTCGCCCTGGACTGGGGAGACAACACCAAAGAACATGCCGTGTTTTCACTGCTGCAGATCCGCCCGCTGGCAGTATCGGCGGAAGAGGTCGATATCGCGCCAGCGGAATTTGAATCTCCCCATCGCCTGTTGACCACATCCAACGCCCTCGGCAACGGTGTGGTTGAGGGCATTCAAGATATCGTCTATTTACCCCGGGAACGTTTTGACTTTAAATTTTCTCAACAGATCGCCCAGGAGCTGGCGGGGCTCAACCGGGTTCTGCTGCAACGGCGCCGTCCTTTTCTACTCATGGGTTTCGGTCGTTGGGGGTCATCGGATCCCTGGTTGGGAGTTCCGGTCAACTGGGGCCAGATATCCGGAGCCCGGGCCATTGTCGAGTCCACCCCGGCGGGGGGGCATGTGGATTTGAGTCAGGGATCCCATTTTTTTCACAACCTGACCAACCTCAAGATCCTGTTTTTTTCGATCCGCTACGGTCGCGATTTCCTGGACTGGGAGTGGCTGGATAAACAGGAAGCGGAAACAGAGACCCGGCATATCCGCCATTTGCATCTGAAAAATTCTTTGACGATCAAGGTGGACGGGCGATCCCGCCAAGGAGTCATACTGCGATGAATGACGGCAAACCCATGGACAGTCTGATGCGGGACCTGCAGGAACGCGCCAAGGAACTCAACTGCCTTTATATGGTTGAAGAAGTTCTCAACGAGACCCGGGATGACCTGGACGCCATGTTCAGCGGCCTGCTGCACGTGATTCCCGACGGCTGGCAGTTCCCTGAGCTCTGCCAGGTCAAACTGGAATATCAGGGAAAATCCTGGTATACGAGGGATTACGAAGATACGCCGTGGCAACAAACCGTTGATATCGTGGTCCAGGAAAAGCCGGTCGGCCGCATCACCATATCGTACCGCGAGGAGGTCCCGGCGTCCCAGAACGGAATCTTTCTCAAGGAAGAGACCCGTTTGATCAACTCCATTGCCGAACGCATCGGCCACACTGTACTGCACCAGGAACTCAAAGAAGTCTACAAGGAATGGCGCAAGGCCGGCGATATGATCAACCACCGCCAGGACCAGTGGGAAGTTATCGTCGACCTGTTGCAGAAAACCGATAAAAAACTCTTTATCTACCTCTCCCACAAAATGCTTCATTACCTGTGCTGGAACGGAGTGGAAAGCGCGAAAACCCTGTTGCAGAGCTTCAGCGGCCGCGGGCAGCTCAGCGACAAGGAGTTGTTGGAAGACGAAAACCGCCCCCAGGCAAAGCAGAACCTGGACAACCTCTACCTGATCGGGCGTCAGGTTTTTCACATTGCCGAGCGCAACCTGGACTCAGACGTGATCCTTTCGCATGTGCAGAAATGGATCCAGGAAGACAAATCCCGATTTCTGGTACGGGCCATCGACGACCCCAACTCGTCACTGCCCGAAATTATCGACTCCATTACCCGCTACCGCTTCATGCACTCCGAAGGCATCACTCTGTCTCCCTCTATTGAGAAAGGTCTGAAAGTCTCTCTGGTTAGACGCTTCTTTTCCGACCAGTTGGAATTTATCAATGTGGCCAAGGAACACATCGATGTGGCGGACTACTACGACCTTATCCCCCACATGATCTTTCCCCAGGGCAGTCACGGCAAACTGGGCGGAAAAAGCGCCGGTCTCTTCCTGGCGGACCGCATTGTTTGCAAAAGCCCGGAGTTCGAAACCCTCTTTCCCAACCTGAAAGTGCCCAAGACCTGGTACATCACGTCAGACGGATTGATCACTTTTCTGTATTACAACAACCTGGAAGAAGTGATTGAACAGAAGTACAAGAACGTGGATGAAATCACCCTGGAATATCCCAACATTATCCAAATATTCAAGAATTCCCATTTTCCGCCGGAGATCATCCGCGGACTCTCGATGGCCCTGGATGATTTGGGAGAAACCCCCATTATCGTGCGCAGTTCGAGCCTGCTGGAAGACCGATTGGGTGCCGCGTTTTCCGGTAAGTACAAGAGCCTGTTCCTGGCCAACCGCGGTTCCAAGGCGGAACGCCTGGACGCACTGAAAGACGCCATCGCTGAAATCTACGCCTCAACATTCTCCCCCGATCCCATTGAATACCGTACTGAGCGGGGCCTGCTGGATTTCTTTGAGGAGATGGGCATCATGATCCAGGAAGTAGTGGGTCACAGAGTGGGCGACTTCTTTTTGCCCACTTTCGCCGGCGTGGCTTTCAGCCACAATGAGTTCCGCTGGTCGGCCCGTATCGAACGCGAAGACGGTCTAATCCGCATGGTACCCGGCCTCGGCACCCGCGCGGTGGATCGGGTGTCCGACGACTATCCCTGCCTGATCGCCCCGGGGAAACCCGACCTGCGGGTGAATGTGACCCCTGAAGAGGTCCAGCGCTACTCTCCACGATACGTAGACGTAATCAACCTGAAAACCAACTCTTTCCAGACCATCGAAATCCAGGAACTGCTGCGGCTTCACGGAGATGACATCAACGGCATCCACCGCGTGGTATCCATCAAAGATGGAGATATGATCACTCCCCCCACATCGATGATGAACATCGATTTCGAAAACCACGAGCTGGTGGCCAACTTTGAGGGCTTGATCCAACGTACGCCGTTTATCAGTCGCATGCGCAACCTGTTGAACCTGCTCAAGCAAAAAATAGGCTGTCCGGTGGATGTGGAGTTCGCCCATGACGGCACCCACCTCTACTTGCTGCAGTGCCGGCCGCAGAGTTATTCCCGCGACATCCAACCCAGCCCCATTCCCAAAGATATCCCCATCCAGGACACGATATTCACAGCCAACCGCTATATCTCCAACGGCAGTATCCCGGATATCACCCACGTGGTGTACGTGGACCCGGACGAATACAACAACCTTTCTTCGCACCAGGAGTTGAAACGCGTGGGCACGCTGGTCGGCCGCCTGAACAAACTGTTGCCCAAACGCCAGTTCATTCTGATGGGACCCGGTCGCTGGGGCAGCCGCGGCGATATCAAGCTGGGCGTCAGCGTCACCTATTCAGAGATCAACAATACGGCAGCCCTGGTGGAAGTGGCCAAAAAAAAGGGCAATTACACGCCGGATCTGTCATTCGGCACCCATTTTTTCCAGGACCTGGTCGAAGCCTCCATCCGTTACCTGCCCCTTTATCCGGATGACCCCGATGTGGTATTCAACGAGCGCTTCTTTACGGCCCAACCCAATATCCTTAAAGAGATCCTGCCGGAATTCGCTCCCCTGGAACAAGTGGTCCGGGTCATCGACATCCCCTCGAGCAACAAAGGCCGCATTCTCAAAATCCTTATGAACGCGGATTTGAATCGCTGCGTCGCCATGCTTGCGGACCCCGGGGTTATGGTTTCTGAAGTACAACAACAGGAACCGTCAACCGCGACCGGGGGCCGCCAGGATGAGTACTGGCGCTGGCGTTTGCATATGGCTGAACAGATCGCGCGCAAACTGGACGGAGAGCGCTTCGGCGTACGCAACTTCTACCTGTTCGGCAGCACCAAGAACGGCACTGCCGGTCCGGGCAGCGACATCGACCTGCTGATTCACTTTGACGGCAGCAAAAAACAGCGCGAGGAATTGATGCTCTGGCTGGACGGTTGGAGCCGCGCCCTGGGCGAGATCAACCACCTGCGCACCGGATATCCGGCAGAGGGCCTGCTCGACATCCACCTCGTGACGAACAAAGATATCGAGAACCGCACCAGCTACGCGGTCAAGATCGGCGCGGTCACCGACGCCGCCCGGCCACTGGAAATGAAGAAGAAAGAAGAAGAAAAGGGAAGTTGATGGGACAGGGGACGGAGAAAAGCGGGTGAACGAAAAACCCGCTTTTTTCTGGTTCTTGCTTCTGTTCCTTCTGAATCTTCTGCTTTTTACTGGTTTTACTATTTGAGTTGACCCTGAAGGAAGAGTTTAAAATTGCCGCTTCTCCCGCAGAACTTGCCGTCTTCCGTTTTTATTTCCACATAAACATCCT
>JAFGNX010000062.1 GCA_016926835.1 Candidatus Aminicenantota bacterium
CGAGCCGCCCGCAGGGTGAGCGGCAGCAGCCGCTCATCAATCCCCGTAGCGAGTGAAACGAGCGTGGGAAGCCTCAGTGAAAAGTCGAAAGTGAAAAGTGAAAAGTAAAAGCCTTTTGACGGCACTAAGGAGGGTAGGTCCTGTCACCTTCATTTCAACTTCTTCCCTCTTCAACTTTCCAACTCTTCAACTCTCTTATTTCAACAACGCAGTCGAGAGAAAGGGAAGGTAGGTGATCAACAAAACGGTGATCAGTTGAATAAAGAAAAACGGGATTACGTCGCGGTAGATGCGCGATAGCGGTTGGTTAAAGCGATAGGAAGCCAGAAAGAGGTTCAAGCCAACCGGCGGGGTCAGGTATCCCAACTCCATATTCGCCAGGAAAATGATCCCGAGATGAACGGGATGAATGCCGAATAGTTGACCCAGGGGCAGAATCAGGGGCACGACCACCATGATGGCGGAAAAAATGTCCATCAGGCATCCCGTGAGCAGCAGTACAATGTTCAGAATGAGCAGAAAAACGTATCTGGATCCGATATGGGCTTCCACCCAATGGGTTAACGAGACCGGAACTTCCGCGTCCACGATGTAATAGGAAAGTCCTTTGGCCAGGGCCAGGATAATCAGCACGCCGCCGATAATGGGGACGCTTTTCTGCAGCACCCGCCCGAGGTCCCTGAGTTTCAGGTCACGATGGATCAGAAATTCAAGGACAAACGCATAAACCACGGCCAGCGCGCTGCTCTCCACCAGCGTAGTCAAACCCCCGAAAAAGGCCAGCAGGATGGCCACGGGCAAAAGGATTTCGCCCAGAGCCACGCCTACACTTCGGACCGCGGGGCGGGTTTCAAAGGGTTCCCTGGGTATGCGGCGCCGACGCGCATAGGATATGCCGAATACGGCCAGGGCGGATATCATCACCAGGCCCGGGACAATTCCGCCGATAAACATGTCTTTGATGCTGACGCCGGCGGCCACGCCGTAGATAATGATCGGCAGGCTGGGAGGAAACAGCAGGCCCACACTGCCCGAAGCGGTTAACAGTCCGTGACTGAAGCGTTTTTCATACCCGCCCTGGTTCAGGACATAAGCCAGAAGCGCGCCCAGGGCAAGGATTGTCACCCCCGATGCACCCGTAAAAGTGGTAAAGAAAGAACAAACCAGTACGCTCATTAAAGCCAGGCCGCCGGGAATCCAGGAAAAAAGGCCCCGGAACAGTTGTACCAGTCTTTCCCCGGCGCGGCTCTCGGAAAGGATAAAACCGGCAACGGTAAACAGGGGTATGGCGGGAAGAGAGTGGCTGATCAGCATGGAGTAGGCTTCGTTGGGAATCACTTCGAGGGGTTGCCCGGCCCGGGCGAAAAGCAGGGAAGCGATGCCGCCAAGGACCAGAAAGATCGGGGCACCCAGCAGGGCGGTGAGAATAAGGAGAAGGATCAGGGGCAGAACCAGCGTGTGTAAAATCGGCAGAACACCTTCTGCCAGGCGGTTCCAGAATCCAAGTTGCGTTCCGAGCAGGGAGTTGAGGGCGTTGCCCGCTGCCATTGAAGCAATCACGGTTCCCACAATAAAGGCGGTAACGCCTCCGGCCAGACGCATAGCCCGGCCGGGAAGGCACAAGGTATGCCTTACGGCCATGACAAAAAAACCCAGCGGCATGACCATGACCGGGATCCAGATCGGCATTGGCCCGATGCGTTGCCCAGGAGCGAAACCGTTCAGGGCGAAAGACAGGGAAGCCCAGGAAAACAACGTCAGCAAGATCGCTGCGACTATGTGCACAAATGTGTCCGCGCCGCGGCGGACTCTCTCGCTCAGGTGAAAATTCAGTGACAAAGCCAGATGGCGGTTTTCCCGGGCCGTAATCATGGCTCCAACAAAAGTAATGACCAAGACGAGGTGATGGGTATACTGACCTGAATTCGGTACCCCGCTGTGAAGGAATTTGCGTACAATCACCTCCATGGCGGGAAAAAAAGCCAGCAGGATAATGGAAATATAAGCCGCGGCGTTTTCCAGGCGTCGCCAAAAAGAACTGAGATCAACCCCCATCATTCTGTTCCCTGATTTCTCTGAGAATCGCGGTAAATTTTTCGTAAATCTCGCGTGAAAAGGCTTTCCCCACAAGTACCTTCATGCCCTTCTCCGCGGCCTCTTCCCAGGCGGGGACTTCTTCCGGCTCGACATGGTGAATGGTCAATCCGTGTTTGACCATGGTATCCAGCGCTTCCTGCTCGAGACGGATGGTATCTTTGTACAGCTTGTCGGACATCTCGCGGGCGCGTTGCATCATGGAGGCATGAAATTCCCCTGGGATCTGCTTCCAGAATTGGTCGCCAATGACAATCGCCCCCACCAGGGGCGCGACCTGCAAGTCACACATGTGTGGAGCCTGGGAAAAATACTGCCCCGATGCCGCCAGCATGGGCGGAAGATAAAACGAATCCACCATTCCGCTCTGCAATGCCATCATGAGATCTTTGAGGTCATTGGGAATGACCCGGAATCCGGCTTCTTTCCAGGCCTGGGCCAACAGTGGCTCTCCGGTTACAAATGAAATGCGGAGATGACGCACATCCTGCGGCGAATGGATGGGATGCTTGGAAAAGAAATTGACCCAGCCTGAAGTAGACCAGATCACCACTTTGAATCCGTTTTTCTCGATTCCGGATTCAAACTCAGGTTTCAGGCGTGCCAGAAGCTGGGTTAGTTCCCGGTCATTTCGAATCGCGAAAGGAATGTTGAGCACGTAGATGTCGTTGTAGATTTTTTTCAATCCACGGTTGCTGAGGGCCGCGCCGCCCAGGATGCCCATTCGGACCTTTCGGATCATATCGTCTTCATTGCCGGCAATCTCACCCGGGTAGAGCTTCAATTCCACTTTTCCCTGCGTGATACGCAACCAATCCCGGCTCAATTCCTGCAGGGCTTTGCCCCAGGGGGAGCGCTCGGGAGCAATGGTGCCGATCTTGATAGTGATACCCTGGAGAGTGGCAGCCAGAGTAAAAAGCAAAACAATCGAGAATGCGGCAAGCCTGCGTTTATTTTTCATTTTCGATTCTCCTCGGATTCAGATTCAGTTGTTGAAGGCAATGAAGGGGAATTGGGGAGTGATGATTCCAGGAAAAAATCTTCCTGATGATCGAGCAGCCAGCGGGCCCGGCGCTGGTTCAGTATTGTGATCAGGCGATTGTCCGGATTCGCATCTGGATTGACCTGCAACACCTGGTTCAGCAACTTTTTGAACTCGTCCAGACGTTGCTGTTTGATCGATACCGTGGTGGCAAGGGCCAGAAAAGGGGCGGTGGATTGTTGATGTGAAAGCGCGACGGAACGTTGGAAATGTTCCCGGGCTTTTTCGGGATCACCGCCCATATAATCCGGCAAAGATCCGTAATAGAGCACGAAAAAATCGTGAATGGAACCGTTGCCGAACCCGGGTTCGAGTTCAAGAGCCCTCTTCAGCAAGGCTTCCGCTTGCGGCACGGTAAGGCCCAGATCCATGTCAAAAGGATCGATGGCGTAGGCGGCCACCCAGCCCGCGGCCGCCCAGTAAAGAACCGCCACATCCCGGCTTGTGCACAAAGCGGCCGCGCTTGAATGGGGTTTTTCAGCCAGCATGGAGCGAAAATCGGAATACCGATGCTCCAATTCATCCAGCAGAATGTCCCGTCCGCGCAAGTAGAGGTTTCGCGCCCTCTGCAACAGTATCTCTTTACGGTGAAACTCAGCGGTGGTCAGCATGGAAGCGGGAGTCTGCAAATAGGCGTTGGCGTACATGATGTACATGCTGCCTGTCTGGATTCGCAAGCCCGAATGACCCGGGATGGAGCTCATCAGTGATTCGTACAGCTTGATGGCAAAGGGCAGGGCATCTCCCACCAGTTCCGGATCGTTGTCCGACGTAAACACGTTTCCGTTTTCGCCCGCGGTCAGACTGTCGGCCACCATGTTCATGGCCATTCGCCGAATCGAGCAGGAAGAGAAAAGCAGCAAAACCAGCGCGGTCAATACCAGTATCCCGAGTCGACGTGCGATCGTGTTTATACCGCTCATATTCCAGCTCCTTTCCAGATCGTGAACCGGATGTTTTGAACCGTGAGGGGATCTTTGGTAAAGCCGGGAAACGTTGTCATTTATCTCTCCCATTATCCGAATGCCTGAGCCCGGACAATACTGATGCCGTCTCTGATGAATGACCGGGGCTACTCCGTGACTTCTTCAAATCCGACGGAGCCGACGAAAACCGCTTCGCTCTGATAATCGTTCATGTCTTGCAGGTACACGCGGACCAGGACTTTTGCCGGCACTCTGCCTGCGAACATATCTCCTGGAACCGCCGGGTCCGTGATCAGCGCCAGGGATCCGGCATAAAACCCCTGGATCGGTTGCCGTACCGCCTTCAGGTTCAGTCCCAGAGACTCGTAATTGTCCTTGGTGATTTCCAGGATCTGTTCGTCTTCAGCCGTATAGACTTTAACATACCAGTTGATGATTTTTCCGGAAACCTGATTGGCTGAAGCAACCGAGGCTTCAACATAGAAATAAGTCATGTCCAATACGAGGTTGCGTGAGGCAAGGGAAGTAATGTACTCGATATAGTATTCACCCTGAATTCGTTTGCAACCGTTCATGGATGCCATTGATAGCAGCAAGGTCAATATGACCAGCGCGAAAGTCAGTTTTTTCATTGTATCTCCGTCCTGAAACACGCAAAATATAACACAGTACCCCTTAAAGCTCAACGCTTTCATGCCCACACAAAACAGGGGATCGCAGGTTGATCCCGGTTACTGCGCTGTGTCTCCCTTTCCGGTTTCGTGGGGCGGGTAGTATTGGCGGATAAACGCTTCCTGAATGTGAAAAGACCAGTGAACTGTGCGGATGTAATCGCTGCATTCGGTTATCCTGCCTGTTTCCAGCAGCTCCAGAATGCGGCGGTGTTCGATCATGGAGGCGCGTTCCCATTCCGGAATCCAACGGGGTTGGCGGGGAAAATCGTAGAGGCGGCGTTTCTGCATGTCCACAATATGAATCAGAAGCGGATTTCGACATAAGCACAGATAGGTATTATGAAATGCCAGATTGCGGCGGTAGAACAGGTCAAATGCTGAGTCATTGATGGCCTGATCCATGCCCGAAATCAACTCGCGCATGGTTTGAAAATGGCGTTTCTCTATGCGGGGAAAAGCTGTCAATACAGCCATGCTCTCAAGCGCACCGATGATTTCATAATACTGACGGACATCTTCAAGTGTAACCGGATTCACGTACACGCCGCGCCGCGGCCGGATCGTCACAAAGCCCTCGCTTTCCATGCGGATCAGAGCGTCCCGCAATGGCGTCTTGCTGATGCCCAGGCGACGACTGATACCGTTGAGATCAATGGGTCTGCCCGCGGCCAGTTCACCACGGTGAATCCGTTGCCTCAAGTACTCATACACCCGCTCCATCAATGAGCGGGTGTCCAGGGTTGATTTGCCGTCCGACATGGAAGCCAATATACCATGACCACGGCAGATTACGCAATTCGGCAACCGCCAATCCGGAGCCGGTATCGTGATGCGACAGCTGCAGTCTTGACATTGGTGTCTGGATTGATACAATTTCAATCTGCCGTATAACCATCTGAAACCCGGACTGGCATGAGCGAGTCATATCCAAATGAGGAGAGTTCGATGATCGAGGTGAAAGACCTGACCAAGTATTATGGTAACCTCTGCGCCCTGGACCGCATCAATTTCCAGATCCACAAAGGAGAGGTGCTGGGACTGCTGGGGCCCAATGGCGCGGGAAAGACCACATGCATGCGCATTCTGACCTGTTACCTGAACCCGACTTCCGGTAACATCACTGTCAAGGGCATGAACGTCACCGACCGCTCCAGATCCATTAAGCAGATCATGGGGTATTTGCCGGAAAACGCCCCGCTCTACCCCGAGATGCTGGTGTTCGACTACCTTGATTACGTTGCCGATGCAAGAGGGCTGAGCCGGGAAACCAAGCTCAAGCGCGTTGAATACCTGTCACGCATCTGCGCTATCCGTGAAGTCATGCACCAGCCCATCGGTGAATTGTCCAAGGGATACAAGCAGCGGGTCGGACTGGCCCAGGCCATGATGGGGGATCCGGAAATCCTCGTACTGGACGAACCCACTTCGGGCCTGGATCCTAACCAGATCGTTGAAATCCGGGAGATCATCCGTGAAATCGGCCGTGAAAAAACCGTGATTCTTTCCACCCATATCCTCAGTGAAGCCGAGGCGACTTGTGACCGTGCCGTGATCATTCATCAAGGCCGCATCGTGGCAGATGGCAATATCACTGAACTCAAAGAAAGCGCCGGACGCGATACACGGATTATCCTGACCCTGGCCAACACGGAACCCGGTAAGGCCAGGTCCGTGTTGGAGAAAGTCCCCGGAGTAATGGGCATTGAAACGGAGCCCTGTCCAGGGGATCCGGCCATTCATTTCAGCCTGGCTGTTCAACCGGGAAAGGATATCCGCGTACCGGTATACCGTGCCATTAAATCACAGGATTGGGACCTGCTTGAATTCCACCGCCAATCCAAGTCACTGGAACATATTTTCCGTGAACTGACCAAGGAGAACGTGCAATGAAGCAGATCTTGAATATCGTCCGCAAGGAACTGGCCAGCTACTTTGTCTCTCCCATTGCCTACATCGTGATCGCCATTTTCCTGGTGGTAACCGGATGGTTCTTTTTTTCGACCTTCTTTTTGTACAATCAGGCCAGCATGAGGGGGTTTTTCTCGCTATTGCCCATCATCCTCTCGTTTGTCGTCCCCGCCGTTACCATGAAACTCTTTTCCGAGGAGTTCAATCGCGGTTCGTATGAGATGCTGATGACGCTTCCGGTTACCCAGGTTGAAGTCATACTGGGCAAGTTCGTGGCTGCGCTCGGATTCATCGTGGTCATGTTGATTCCCACTGTTGTTTACGCGTTGACCATATCCGGAATGGGTGATCTTGACCCGGGCCCTGTTCTGGGCGGCTATCTCGGCGCCGTACTGCTGGGCGGGTTGTTCGCGGCGGTGGGATTGTTCGCTTCTTCCCTGACACGGAATCAGATCATCGCTTTCATTATCGCGTTGGCCATCTGTTTCTTTCTCTCCCTGATCGACAAGATGCTCTTTTTCCTTCCCAAAGGCATACTCAGCATCATGTCTTATCTGGGCGCGGATTTCCATTTCAGCAACATCGCCAGGGGAGTGCTGGATTCCCGTGACCTGCTGTACTTTATCAGTATGACGTTCATCGCGCTGTACGGAACCCACCTGGTGGTTCAGGAGCGCAAGTGAGGCCCGCTATGAAAAATATCGCAAACAGCAAATACACAAAATTTGTTCTGTACCTGATTGTGGTCGTGTTGATCAACGCCGTGGGCATGAATCTATTTTTCCGCGCGGATCTCACCGATTCCGGTTTGTATTCTCTTTCACCGATCAGCCGCGAAGTGGTGTCCACCCTGTCTGAACCATTGACCATTCATGTTTTCTTTTCAGACAACCTTCCCGCTCCCCACAACAATACCCGGCGCTATCTGGAAGACCTGCTCAAGGAATACGCGGTTTACGGAAACCGCTTCTTTAATTATCGTTTCCATGATATCCAATCCACGAATGCAGGGGATACGGATGCGAGTTCACCTGAAAGTTACGGTATCTACCCCGTGCAACTGCAATACCTGAAGAACGATGAAATCAAACTGTTGAAAGCGTACATGGGCCTGGTCCTGATTCACGGCGATATGATTGAACAGATCCCCCAGATCACCTCCACCAGGGGAATCGAATACCGCATCACAAATGCTGTCCAGAAAATGCACAACAAGATCGGGGCCCTGTTGCGCCTTGATGACCCCATTCGGGTCAAGCTGGTTCTTTCCTCCTCACTTCAGGCGGTGGCCCCTTTCATGAAACTCAACCAACTCATGGATTTGCCGCAGACCCTGGAACGGATAACCAGAGAAATCAGTGAACGCCACTATGGCAAACTGGAGTATGCCTACATTGATCCCACAAGTGATCCGCAGGCAAAAGAATCCCTGCAGAAATATCGCTTGCTGGAGTTATCCTGGCCCGACCTGCAGGACGCTTACGGAAAAAAAATCGCGGCAGGTGAGGGGGTGGCCGGGCTGATTGTTGAGCACCGGCAAAGTGTGCGCGAGTTTCAATTCATTCAGGCAATGAACATTCCGCTGATCGGAACGCAATATCGTCTGGCGGAGCCCGAACAGATAAAGAAACTGATCGAGGAGGGCACCGAATCACTGTTGGATATCAATACCGATATCGGATATCTGGAGAATCGCGGCACATTGAAATTGTTCAATCCCATGGCCTCCATGCAGCGGATGGAAGATCCGGATACGATAAACAATTTCAACAATCTGGTCAGAGATATTTATTCCTTGAAGCCGGTTGACCTGACAAAAGACGGACTCGGAGGCGAATTCGATACCCTGATCATCGCCGGTCCGAAAGAGGAATTTTCGGATTACGAATTGTTCACCATCGACCAGTTCCTCATGCAGGGAAAAAACCTGGCCATCTTCCTCGATCCCTTCAAAGAGGTCATGCCGCAACAGAATATGAATTACATGAACCGCAACCAGGGGCCGGTTTACCTGCCGTTAAACACCGGATTGGAGAAACTCTTGTCTCATTACGGAGTCACGGTTCGCAAAGCTTACGTGATGGACGAGAAATGTTTGCGCCAGCCAGTGGATGAACAATACGGGGGAGGTGAGCAGGTTTTTTATTTCGCCCCGGAAATTCAGCAGGAGTATATCGACAATTCACTGTCCTTCATGC
>JAFGNX010000009.1 GCA_016926835.1 Candidatus Aminicenantota bacterium
AGGGGCGAAAGATTTTTCGCCCGTACGAAAAGATGTTGCGCAAGGGGAAACCGGGCCAGTGGCGAGAGGCGAATGGAAATAAAGAACAAGTATAAAAAGTCGAGTAAATTTGTGTAGAAGTGGTATATAAAAAGACAGGACGATATTGAGGAGGCGGTGATGGATTTGTCACATGTGGATGAAAACGGGAATGCCCGCATGGTGGATGTGGGAGCCAAACCCATGAGTCGCCGCGCGGCTGTGGCCAGCGGCTGGATTCAGCTCAATGCGGCAACCATTGAACTGATTCGCCGCAATAAGATCAAGAAGGGAGACGTGCTCGCCGTGGCCAGGGTGGCGGGGATTCAGGGAGGCAAACGCACCGCGGAATTGATCCCCTTGTGTCACAATGTATTCCTGCATCGCATTGACGTGAACTTCGAAATCCGGCCGGATCGCATCGTGATTACAGGGCGTGCGGATTGTGAAGCCCAGACCGGGGTGGAAATGGAAGCGCTGACCGCGGTATCCGTTGCCGCTCTATCGATTTACGACATGTGCAAAGCAGTGGACCGTGAAATGGTGATCGGCGACATTCACCTGGTGGAAAAGACCAAACATGAACTTTAGAGTGGTCACGATTTGCGGATCAGCAAGAAAGGAAGTTCAGAAGATCCCGCTTGAATGTGCGGTATTCAAAGAGGAATGGGGGATTGAGGGTGACGCGCATGCGGGTAAATGGCACCGGCAGGTCAGCTTTCTTGCCGAAGAGGTATGCACTCCGGCTTGGCAGCGCATAAGGCAAAAAAATCCCGGTATATATGCAGGTCCGGGTGCTTTCGGAGAAAATATCCTGACCCGGGGAATCGAATGGAATCAGGTTGACGTCGGGGGGCGGATTACAATTGGAGAAGTCGAACTCGAGGTCACGCAAAGGGGCAAACCGTTGCATCAGGAAAACGCCATTCTCCGCCTGACCGGTGAGTCGGTGTTGCCGGATCAGGGGGTATTCGCCCGGGTTATCCACGGAGGAGTCATTCATGCTGGAGATCTTGGTACTTACCGTATCTGACCGGGCCTTTAATGGGGATTACGACGATCGTTCCGGTCCGGAAATCAGGCGCATACTCAAAGCAAGCGGATTGGAGTTGAACATTCAAACGGGTCTGGTTCCCGACGATCCTGCGGCCATTCGCGCCGCCCTGGAAGAGCAAAGGGGCCTGGATTGGATCATTACCACCGGTGGCACGGGCATCGGTCCCCGAGACATTACTCCCGAAGTCACACAAAAATTCTGCGAACGTCTGCTGCCCGGAGTTGCCGAGATGTTGAGGCGTGAATCCTGTCGTGAGACACCCCATGCCGTTTTTTCCCGAGGGCAATGTGGAATTTCCGGAAGCACTCTGGTGGTGAATTTTCCGGGCTCCGTAAGCGCAGTGCGGCTGCATACCCGGCTGATTCTTCCCCTTCTGGAGCATGGTCCGCGAATGTTACGAGGGGAAGGTCATTAGCGCGCTGATGATTCCGGACTCCGTGTTTATGCGGACTTTCGGTTTGGATCACAGCGGATGAGATGCGGGAAATGAATCTGGGGCTGCCACTGGCGTTGGGAGTATACTGATCCTCCCGAAACGCAGGATTTCACTTATCCCGTATAAGAATAA
The DNA here is from genome assembly GCA_016926835.1 of Candidatus Aminicenantota bacterium. GTDB lineage: Bacteria > Acidobacteriota > Aminicenantia > UBA2199 > UBA2199 > UBA876. Next base: position 1,644 of record JAFGNX010000009.1, read on the forward strand.
AAATGGATTCGGGTTGTCATCTCCAGGTGACAATGATGCGTATTCAGTATGTAAATTTGACTGCTGTGGGTTCGATACCGACGGTTGGTTCCGATAAAAGGACGGGTGGTGCGATTTGTGGAACCCGCATCCGCAAGTCGCCCCCCGTCCGCTTCATGGCCCGGTCCACTCCTCCAACAAGCCCTATCTCCGGGACCGGGCTTTTTATTATCAGTTTTCATGAGGAACCACTGAGCATCATTGTGGATTCGCACTTCTTGAACGCTTAATTCCGGATGCCGGCTGTTTTGCAGGTGATCCTGGTCGACTACTCAGCCAGGCGGTGACAGTGAGGACAGTGTGCGGATAGAGTGGCGCGCCCAGGTCCAGGCGATGGCGGCGCCGGTGATATTTCCGATGACGACTCCCCACCACAGTCCGGTCAGCCCGAGTCCCAGGCGGATCGCCAGCAACCAGGCCATGGGCACAGTCAACATCAGTGTGCGTATAACAGTGACCGCCAGCGCGTTCATTCCCCTTCCGATGCCCTGGAACATGGCAGACGAGAGCATGCCGAATGCCGTTGACGGGTAGAAGACACACATGGTACGCAAAAAAACCACCAGGTCTGGGCGCAGGCGTGCGCTGGATGCGGAAAAAGTAAACCATCCCGCGATGAAATCCGCAGCCAGGAAAGTCATAGCCGCGACCACGATTTCAATCGAGAAACCCAGACGGACGGCGTATTGAAAGGCGTTGTCCAGGCGTGAATAATCTTTCCCGCCGTAGGCGGCCCCGGTAACGGATGTTACCGCTGTCGCGATTCCCAGCAAGGGCAGGGTCGCAAAGGTGGCCACCCGCCATCCGGTGGAGAATACCGCGACTCCGTCCGTGCCGCCGGCGATAACGGCCACCATGTTTAAAATGAGCATGGAAAGGGACATGGCCATGTGCTGAATGGCAGAGGGGAAGCCCACTGTAAAGATATCCTTTAACGCGTTGCGCCGGAAGCGGAATTTCTTCAGTGTAACCGTAATCCACATGTCTTTGTGAAAGCAGATCCACCGGCAAAGCAGCAGCGCGGTCACGCTCATACTGATCACGGTTGCCCAGGCGGCGCCGGCAACACCCATGCGCAGACCGTAAATAAACAACGGGTCCAGGATGATGTTCAACCCTGCGCCCAGCAGCATGGCCATCATGGCGCGTTTGACGTCTCCCTCGGCCCGCAGCAATGCCATGCTGACATGGGCAAAAAAAACCACCAGCGTGGCGGCAAACATCACCCGTCCGTAAGCCGTGGCCAGGGGAACCACCGGTCCGGCTCCCAGC
>JAFGNX010000063.1 GCA_016926835.1 Candidatus Aminicenantota bacterium
GCCAACGCCATCATTTACGGATTTCGCACCCCGGGGCTGGTCAGCGAGGATTACCTGGCCTTCCAGATCATTCAGTCTTTCCTCACCGATCCGCGCCACTCTCGCCTGGACCGCATCCTGAATCAGGACAACCACCTCAATATCCGCATTGCCAGGGAGATGACCCATCAGTTCGAAGCCAACGCGCTCATTTTCCGGATATCCTCACCCAGCCGAATGGCCATTGAAAAAGCCGGCGACCTGGTCGACTTGTTATTGAACACTCTCGCAGACGGCAAGTTAACCAGCAACGACCTGCGCCAGACCCGGACGCTCATGGAGATCGACCTGCGCAAATCGATGCTGGATCCGGAGCAGCACGCGTTGTGGGAGGCGCAGCAGGTGCACCTGTACGGCCCCAAAGGCCTTGCCCGTTCCAGGGAGAGTGACCTGAACGCATTCACCATTCAGGACCTGCAGCAGATCTGTCGCAAGTACCTTTCGCAAAAGAACCGTGTGATTCTCAATGTATTTAAAAAATAGTGGCAACCGCGTCCCGGGACTGGTATTTACCGCATGGCTGGTCTTTGCCTTCGCCCACGGACTGTTACCGGCCCAGACACAAGACACCACCTATCGTTTCACCAGTTCCAAGGGCCTGGGATTGCAGGTCATTCCCCAGCCCCAGTCGCGGCTCTGCGTGGCTGAACTGGTTGTGTTGACTCCTTACAAAGGCACCTACCCGGGAATTTCCCAGATCACCTATGAAAACCTGTTCAACCCCTTGCTGGCGGATGGCCACAACTCGTTGCTGACAGCACTGAATCGCCTGGGCGGAGATTTTAATGTCATCAACGGCGGAGATCACGCCCGTATTCAGGTCACCTTTCTGCCGGACAAGCTCGGCGCCTTCATCCAGTTTATCGAGAAACTCTTTACCTTCAATGATTTCAGCCAGAATCGCTTTAAATCCAGCACCCTCTATTTCGGCACCCGCATGCGCCGTACCCAGGATTGGGAAGCCCAGGTGGTGCATCAACTCGCCTACAGGCACCTTTTCCCCGACCATCCCCTCGGATTCAGCCTCGTAAGCCGCGACGCCCTGACCCGTTCCCGCCTGGCCCATGTGGTTACTTATTTCCGCCGTAACTTCCGCCTTTCCCACGCGACCCTGATTGTCAAGGGAGACATCAAACCGTACGTGACGTTCGGTCTGGTGGAGAAAGCCTTCAACAATTACCGCCGCGACGAAACCCCCCTGAGCGTGGAAGATCCGCGTAATTTTCCCAGCGGTGATGTGATTCTTTTCCATACCGGCAAGAACTCTCCCATGACGATGTTCTGGTTTAAAGTGATCCCGCCGGTGAACAGTGACGCCCACATGGCCACCCTGGTTACGGAAAAGATCCTCTTCGGCATGCCGTTGGGAGTGGTTTTTCAACGCGCCGCCCTTTCCGGACTCGGCAATATCCGCATTGAAACCGATATCCAGGACCATTGCCACTTTTCCGTTATCTCGAACACGATTTCCCGCCTGCAAGCGGAAAACATCAGCCGCTTCTTTATGCTGGCGCGCAGCGAGCGGCGAAAACTGGCGCTGCAGAACGTGGACCGCAAACAATTCCTGTACGCGGTCAATTACCTCTACAGCCGCTTCAAGGTCAACTCCGCGGCTTTCGCCAACGACTTGCGCCTGAAAACCCTTGAAAAGCTATGCGACGTGGATATCCGCCACTCAAAGGTCGACCGAAACAACTTTCAGCATATATTTCAACAGGTGTCCCTGGAACAGATCAACCGATTGCTGCGCAACCAGGCGCGCGAACGCCGTGACGATTCCCAGAGCCTGGTGCTGGGAGATGTAATCGTCATTACCGGTGACGCGGATCAGATCGCCCCCCACCTGAAGATGTTTTCCGTCAAGAAATACCAGCCGGACTGGTAAACCCTCGAGTTGTCCGCTTGACTTGAACCGGCCTGGTTCCTATAATTGGCTAATGATTCCATGGATTTCCATTCGTGACGCAGCGGCGTATGCCGGCCGGCATGTTGAATTGCGTGGCTGGATCATCAACCAGCGCGACAGCGGGCGCATCAAGTTCATGTTGATCCGTGACGGCAGCGGCACCATGCAGGCCACCATCTGGTCCAAAGACCCTGATTTCCCCCTGTTCCAGACGTTCGCCCGGCTGACCCAGGAATCCAGTCTGAAAGTCCGCGGCACCATCCAGGCCGACCCGCGCGCTCCCGGCGGGTTCGAATTGCAGGTTGACCACCTGGAACCGGTGCACATCGCTCCCGAATACCCCATCGCGCGCAAAAGCCACGGCACGGCCTTCCTGATGAAACACCGCCACCTGTGGCTGCGCTCCCAGCGGCAAACCGCCATCCTGCGAATCCGCGCCGCCATTATCCGCGCCATCCGGGATTTCATGGACAGCCGCGGATTTGTGCTGACGGACGCGCCCATCCTGACCGGCAATGCCGCCGAAGGCACCACCACCCTGTTTGAAACCAAGTACTTCGGGGAATCCGCTTACCTGTCGCAGTCCGGACAGTTGTACGCCGAAGCCACGGCCATGGCCCTGGGCAAAGTGTACACATTCGGCCCCACGTTTCGCGCCGAAAAATCCAAGACGCGTCGTCACCTGATCGAGTTCTGGATGATGGAACCCGAATGGGCGTTCGCCGAATTAAGCGACGTGATCGATTTGAGTGAACACCTTCTGGCCGCAGTGGTGGCCCGGGTGCTGGATAAACATCGCGAAGACCTGAAAATCCTGGAAAGGGACACGGCCCCGCTGGAGAAAATCGTTCCCCCGTTTCCGCGCATCACCTACGACGAAGCCTTCGAACTGCTGAAAGCATCGGGTGAGTCCGATACCCCGTATGGAGAAGACCTGGGGGGAACGGATGAGACAATCGTATCCAAGAGCTTTGACCGCCCGCTGGCCATTACCCATTATCCCGCCGACATCAAGGCTTTTTACATGCAGCCCGACGCCGCCGACCCGAAAAAAGTGTTGTGCGTAGACGTGATCGCGCCGGAAGGATACGGTGAAATCATCGGGGGCAGCCAGCGCATCCACGACCTGGAGTTGCTGGAACAAAAAATCCGTGAACACGGCCTGAGCGAGGAAGTGTTTCAGTGGTACTTGGACCTGCGCCGCTTCGGCAGCGTGCCCCACTCCGGGTTCGGACTGGGAATTGAGCGCACCGTGGCCTGGATCTGCAAGTTACCTCACATCCGCGAAAGCATTCCCTTCCCACGTATGCTGTACAATCTCTATCCCTGATCCACCTACTTCAATTTGTTCTCGATTCTGGCCCAGGTGTCGCGCAGGGTGACGGAGCGGTTGAAAACCAGGTTCCCCGGGTGCGATTCAACTGAATCCAGGCAGAAATAGCCCTGGCGCAGGAACTGGTAATACTCACCCGGCACCGCCTCTTTCAAGGCGGGCTCCACTTTGCAGCCCGTCAGCACTTTGCGGGATTCCGGATTCAGAAAGTCGTACAATTCCTTTTCTTCCGCCGCGGCCCGCGCCTGGGGATCGGGATCGGTAAACAAGGTGTCAAACAGGCATACCTGCGCGTCCAGGGCATGCTGGACCGACACCCAGTGGGAGGTTCCCTTGACCTTGCGGTTGTCCGGGGACCAGCCGCCGCGGCTTTCGGGATCATAGGTGCAATGGATCTCTTTGACCCGCCCCGTGGCTTCATCCATGAAAAAGTCCACGCAACGGATGTAGTAAGCATGCTTCAGGCGGATTTCACTCCCGGGCGACAGCCGGAAGTACTTTTTGGGCGGATCCACGCGGAAATCTTCCCTTTCAATATAGATCTCGCGTGAAAAGGGGACTTGTCGCGTACCCGCTGCGTCATCCTCCGGGTTGTTGACCGCTTCGAGCATCTCAACCTGGTTCTCCGGGTAGTTGGTGATCACCACTTTGACCGGATCCAGCACGGCCATGAACCGCAGGGCCCGCTGGTTCAGGTCTTCGCGCAAGCAATGCTCCAGCAGGGCCAGGTCCACCGTGCTGTCGCGCTTGGCCACGCCGATGCGGTCAGCGAAGTCGCGTATCGCTTCCGGAGAGTATCCGCGGCGGCGCATCCCCGCGATGGTGGGCATGCGCGGATCGTCCCAGCCGGAAACCCGGCCCGACGCCACCAGACCCTGGAGCAGGCGCTTGCTCATGATGGTGTAGCTGAGGTTCAAACGCGCGAATTCGATCTGGCGCGAGGGAAACATCTCGAGTTTCTCCAGGAACCAGTCGTACAGCGGCCGGTGGTCCTCAAACTCCAGGGTGCAGATCGAATGCGTGATTTTTTCAAAGGAATCCGACAGGCTGTGGGCGAAATCGTACATGGGGAAAATGCACCAGTCGGTGCCCGTGCGGTGGTGTTGGGCGTACTTGATGCGGTAGAGGGTGGGATCGCGCATGTTGAGGTTGGGCGACTTCATGTCGATTCTGGCCCGCAGCACGTGCGCGCCTTCACTGAATTCCCCCGCGCGCATGCGCCGAAACAAATCCAGGTTCTCATCCACGCCGCGATCACGGTACGGGCTCTCCCTGCCCGGTTCGGTCAACGTGCCCCGGTACGCACGGATCTCTTCGGCGTTGAGGCTGTCCACATAGGCCAGGCCGCGACGGATCAACTCCCCGGCGCAATCGTACAGGCGTTCAAAGTAATCAGACGCGTAGTACAGGCGATCGTTCCAGTCAAATCCCAGCCAGCGCACATCCGCCTGGATCGATTCCACGAATTCCTCGTCTTCACGGATGGGATTGGTGTCATCAAAGCGCAGGTTGCACAAACCGTTGAAGTCACGGGCCAGGCCGAAATTGAGGCAGATCGACTTGGCATGGCCGATATGCAGGTATCCATTGGGTTCAGGGGGAAAACGCGTCTGCACGCGTCCGCCGTTTTTGCCGCTTTTTATGTCGGCGGTGATGATCTCGCGAATGAAATTGGTTGTGGCCTCGCGCTCTCCGTTCATTGCCCGTCTCCTTTTTGCGCGGAATCCGGGGATTCCGGCGGTGATTCCTCTTCCCCGGTCACGATCCACTCCAGCGCCGCGCGCATGCGCCGCAGGGTCGCTGCCCGCCCCAGGGTTTCCATCAGCTCAAACAACCCCGGACCATGCCCGACCCCGCTGAGCGCGAGCCGGGTGGGATGAATCAATTTGCCCGCAGACAACGCCATTTCTTCGGCCAGGCGGCGGTAAAGGTTCTCCAGCCCGGTTGCCGAAAACGCCGTCAACGATTCCAGTTCTTCTACCAGGCGCCGCAGACGCGGCGCGGCTTCGGCGCGCAGATGCTTGCGCGCGGGTTTGGCTTCGTACTCTTGCGGATCGTTAAAAAAATAAGCGGCCTGTTCCGCCAGCTCGGTGATTTTGCGGCTGCGCGGCTGCAGCAGCTGAATCACCGCCAGGCGGTAGTCCGGATCCGCTGCCGCTTCACTCTCCAGCCAGCCTTTTTCCCGCCAGATCATCGTCACCGGCTCCAGCAGGGTCTGCGGATCCCGCCGCGCCAGGTATTGCCCGTTCATCCATTCCAGTTTCTGCTCATCAAACACCGAGGCCTTGGCCGACACGCGCGCCAGCTCAAAAGCCGCGATCATCTCTTCCCGGTTCATGATCTCGCGGTCTTCTCCCGGAGCCCAGCCCAGCAACGCCAGAAAGTTCACCAGGGCTTCCGGCAAAAATCCCGCGTTGCGGTAATCCGTCACCGACGCCGCCCCGTGACGCTTGGATAGTTTGCCGCCGCCCGGGGCCAGGATCACCGGCAAATGGGCGAACACCGGCAGCGACCAGCCGAATGCCTCGTAAATCAGAATGTGGCGCGGGGTGGAAGAGATCCACTCGTCGCCCCGCAGCACGTGGGTGATGTCCATGAAGTGGTCATCGACCACGTTGGCCAGATGATAAGTGGGCAGCCCGTCCGATTTCAGCAACACCAGGTCATCGAGCAGCTCGCTGCGGGTGGCGATGTCACCGCGGATTTCGTCGTGGAACGTCACCAGGCGGTCGTCCGGAACTTTCAGGCGCGTCACGAACGGTTCACCCGCAGCCATTCTCCGGGCTGCCACTTCGGGATCAATGTTGCGGCAATGGCGGTCGTAACCGCCGGCCCCGGGCAGCCTGGCGCGTTCCTGCTCCTGGCGCATGGCGGCCAAACGCTCCGGCGTGCAGAAACACGGATAGGCGTGGCCCGACTCCAGCAATTTACGGGCGTGACGCTGATACAACTCCGCGCGTTCGGACTGCACATAGGGCCCGACATCGCCTTCGCGGCCGGGCCCTTCATCCCATTCCAGCCCCAGCCACTCCAGGCTGGAAAAGATCTCATCCATGGCCTCTTTCTGAAAACGGGTGCGGTCCGTATCCTCGATGCGCAAGAGGAAGCGGCCGCCGTGACGGCGGGCGAAAAGAAAGTTGAACAATGCGGTGCGGGCCCCGCCCACATGCATGTATCCCGTGGGGGAGGGCGCGAAACGAACTCGAACGGAATCAGCCATTCCCATATCCTCGTCTGAAAACCCGGCACGGAAAAGCGCCGGAGCGTCAGCGCCATTGTATCCGAAACCCCGCACGGGCGCAAGCGCAGCGGGAAAAGGTTGATTCAAACGCCGCGGATATCGACCTGGGTGAAACGGTCGCGGAGGGCACGGGCGGCGTCGCGCAGAACCGACTCCGGATACGGCTTTACGTTTTTCATGCGCGCATCCAGGGTGACGTCGGGACGAAACTGCTGCAACACAAAGCGCTCAGCGCCCGCAATGCGCGCTGTCATGGCCGGCAGCTCTTCGGGGGCCACGATGCCGGGCACCATGGTGGTGCGAAACTCGTGCCCGCAACCGCTGTGGATGATCAGTTCAATCGATTGATCGATCAACTCCGCGTTTACGGCCACCCCGGCCGCGCGGACGTAATTTTCCTTTGCGGCTTTCAGGTCCATGGAAATGAAATCCACCAGGTTCCGTTTCAGCGCCTCCCGCAGCACATCAGGGCGCGAACCGTTGGTGTCGAGCTTGACCGCCAGGCCGGTTGAACGCAGGTCGCGCAGCAATTCCAGGATGCCCGGCTGAATCAGGGGTTCCCCGCCGGAAACCGCCACTCCGTCCAGAAATCCGGCTCTCCGTTCCAGTTCGGCAAACACCGTTTTCTGTGGGATCGCTTCGCAGGCTTCGGTATGCACCACCAGTGACGGGTTGTGGCAGAAAGGGCAGCGGAAATTGCAGCCGGCCACGAACAGGGCGGCCGCTACCCGGCCGGGAAAATCGATCAGGGTGGTGCCGATAAACCCGCAGATCTTCACCCGACTATGGTTTCAACCTTGCGTCAGGGAGGAAGAATCGGGATCGATCAGGTTGCGCTCCAGGAACTCTTCCATTTTGCCTTTGTTCCAGTTCTGAACCGGGCGATAGTAACCCACCACACGCGAATAGACTTCAGTGGGAATGACTTTTATGCGTACCTTTTCCGAAAGTTTTTCAATGCGCGGTTGTGTTTCTTTCTGCATCTTGATCTCCTTTGTCTTTTCGGGCCGCAGCCGGCGTGGATACGATATCACGGGGACTATATGGCTCTTCCACGACCAGGTAGGAGTCCGCGGGCAACCGGGAAAGCATCTCTCTGTCCACCGTGATTTCCACGCCGTGCTCTTCCAGGTCTTCGCGGCGTTGCGCGCGGGGGTCGAAATGGTGAATCCCGGCGATATAGCCCGACGTGGGTGAAACCGAAAAAGTGGGTGTAAACGAAAAATAGGGCAGGCGGAAGCGCTGGGTGATCTTGCGGGTCAAGCCGCGGACCACTTTCCAGTCGCGGATCTGCTCGCCGAAAAACAGATGAACCACCGTGCCGCCGGTAAACTTGCTCTGCAATTCGTCCTGGTGGTTCAACAGTTCAAACACGTCTGAAAACGCCGAAACCGGCGGGTGCACCGAATTGGTGTAGTAGGGCTCGTTTTTGCCACTGCTCACCAGGTCCGGATAACGTTCCCGGTCCGCCCGCGCCAGGCGATACGAAGCCCCTTCAGCGGGCGTGGCTTCCAGGTTGTACATGTTGCCGGTTTCTTCCTGGATCTCCTGGATCTTTTCCCGCATGAAATCCAGCACTTCCAGGGCAAATGTCCGCGCTTTTTCTTCCACCAGGTCTACGCCCAGGAAATTCTGGACGCATTCGTTCATGCCCACGATACCGATGGTGGAGAAATGGAATTTCCAGAACTCACCGGTACGCTCTTTCAAAGAACGCAGGTAGAACCGGGTAAACGGATACAATCCGGAGTCCGTAAAGCGTTCGATGTTTTTGCGCTTGATCTCCAACGCTTCCACGGCCAGGTGGATCTGCCTCTCCAGCAGGTTGAAAAAGGTTTCCTTGTCGTCGGCGCGGTAACCGATGCGCGGCAGGTTCACCGTAACCACGCCGATCGAGCCGGTCAGGGGGTTGGCTCCGAACAAACCGCCGCCGCGCTTCCACAATTCGCGGTTGTCCAGCCGCAGGCGGCAACACATCGAGCGGGCGTCCTCGGGATTCATGTCGGAATTGACGAAATTGGCGAAATAGGGGATGCCGTACCTGGCGGTCATGCGCCACAAGGGCTCGAGGTCATCGTCTTCCCAGTCAAAATCACTGGCGATGTTGTAGGTGGGAATGGGAAACGTGAAGATCCGGCCCCGGGCATCACCTTCCATCATGACTTCGGCGAAGGCGCGGTTGATCAGGTTCATCTCGGCCTGGAAATCACCGTATGTCTCTTCGCGGGTTTCACCCCCCACCACCACCGGCTTGTCCCGCAGGGTGACGGGCGGCACCAGGTCCATGGTCAGGTTGGTGAACGGAGTCTGAAATCCCACCCGCGTGGGCACGTTCAAGTTAAAGATAAATTCCTGGATCGATTGCTTGACATCAGCGTAATCGAGCTGATCATAGCGCACAAACGGGGCCAGCAAAGTATCGAAATTGGAAAACGCCTGCGCGCCGGCGGCTTCGCCCTGCAGGGTGTAGAAAAAATTCACCACCTGGCCCAGGGCGGTGCGGAAGTGTTTCGCCGGCAGCGACTCCACTTTCCCCCGCGCGCCGGTAAAACCGACACTCAACAAATCCTCCAGGTCCCATCCCACGCAGTAGGGGCCGAGAACGCCCAGGTCATGGATGTGGAGGTCGCCCTCTTCGTGGGCCATGCGGATGTCCAGGGGATAGAGCTTGCGCAGCCAGTATTTGGCCACCAGCTTGGACGACACATGCAGGTTCAACCCCTGCAGGGAATAAGACATGTTGGAGTTTTCCTTGATACGCCAGTCGCGCATATTCAGGTACTCATCGATCACCTGGATGCCGTCAAGGAAGTTCTGGCGGATGTCGCGCATTTCCGCGCGTTTTTCGCGATACAGGATATAGGCTTTGGCCGCCTCCGCCTGCTGCTCATCGATCAACACCCGCTCCACGATATCCTGGATCTCTTCCACGTTGGGAACCAGCCGGGGTTGAAAAAAGCGTTCATCCAACACCGCCACAACCGCGGCGGTCAGGCGCGAAACCTGTTGGCGATCTTTGCGACCTACGGCACGGAATGCCTTGGCGATGGCCCTGCTGATCTTTTCCTGGTCAAAGGGAGCATAACGCCCGTCCCGTTTTTGAATAGACCTCTCCTGCGACATAAACACACTCCTGAAAAGGGGAAAATCTCTCTCCTTACATCAGGTATATTACACAGCCATTCCGGGTTTGTCAACTGAAAAACACAATATATGGTGTTGTTATTTAAAAAACGACTATATATAGTGATAACCGACCCCCGTTAAGGGGGTTTTCGGGTTGCCATATTCAGCGGATATGAGCTACAATATCCGCGTTTGTACCGGGAGAGAAGCCATGGATGGCACCACCGTACTGATCGCGTTCGGCCTCACCCTGGTGGCGGGCTTGTCCACCGGAATCGGCAGCGCCATGGCGCTGCTGTGCAAACGCACCAACACCCGCTTTCTCTCCGCCGCCCTGGGCTTTTCCGCCGGCGTCATGATCTACGTATCCTTTGTCGAGATCCTGGGCAAAGCGAGAGCAAGCCTGGTCGAGATCTGGGGAGTCCGCAGCGGCAACTGGCTGGCCCTGGCGGCTTTTTTTTCCGGCATCCTCTTGATCGCCGTAATCGACCGCCTGGTGCCGAACGTTGAGAACCCCCACGAAGTCCACCGCGTGGAAGAGATCGAAACGGACACGCCGAAAAAGCGCGAGGACCCCAGACTGATGCGCATGGGGTTGATGACCGCCCTGGCCATTGCCATCCACAATTTCCCCGAAGGCATCGCCACCTTTACCAGCGCCCTGTCGGACCTGTCGCTGGGAATCGCCATCACCTTTGCCATCGCCATCCACAACATTCCCGAAGGCATCGCCGTCTCCGTTCCCATTTACTTTGCCACGGGCAACCGCCGCAAGGCGTTCTGGCTGTCCTTCCTGTCCGGTCTGGCCGAACCCCTTGGCGCAGTCGTGGGCTATATTCTCTTCCTGACCTTCTTCAGCGACACGATTTTCGGTTTCCTCTTCGCCGCGGTCGCCGGTATCATGGTGTTTATCTCCCTGGACGAACTCCTGCCCGCGGCCCGGGAATACGGCGAACACCACGTGGCCATCTACGGCCTGATCGCCGGCATGGCGGTCATGGCCACGAGTCTGCAGTTGTTTTTGTAAAAAAAGTTGGAAAGTTGGAGAGTTGAAGAGGGAAGAAGTTGAAAAAAGGTGACAGGTGACAGGAAGGCAGGAGACAGTCCCCTCGCCTCTGGCCCATAGCCTCTTGCCGAGTGCTTTTACTTTCGACTTTAGACTTTTCACTCGGGTACACCTCGCCCCTTTTTTTTACAAAACCAATTGAAATTCCGATTTCACAATTCTAAAATCAATCGACGAAATAAAACTGGTTGTCCCGGCAGTTTTTTTGTCAATCGAAACCAGGGAGTCCGTCATGAAAAAAAGATTATCCATACTGTTGATCCTGGGGGCGGCTTTTTTCTGCGCCGCTGTCCACGCGGCGGTTCTGCCCGTATCCTGTGACTCTGTTTCTGATCCCGCGTCCGCATATCTTGGGGGTGGAGCTTCCAGCGCCGATGAACAACTCGAACAGGATATAGCTGAGGCGCGCCGCCGGCTCGACGCGCTCATCGACGCCATCCGGAGCTACGCCAACAGGCGGCATGCCTTGAC
>JAFGNX010000064.1 GCA_016926835.1 Candidatus Aminicenantota bacterium
GTGTTCGCGCAGAATCATCAGTTTTCCGCGAACCTTGATCCCCATGGGCATCAGGATCACCAGCAGCAAGGCGGATACCAGGAAAATGAACCAGGTTCTCGCGAAAGGGATTCCCAGCCAGGTAAGCGCCACCCCCAGCAGGGGGATCGTTTCAGTAATGCCGATCAAAACAATGTCAACGCTATTCCACTTGCGCAGGACATCTTCGATGGTCATGTTTTCCCGGATGAGGCGGGACGAGTAATAAACGGTTTTTCGTACTGCCAGGATGATGATCATGATCAGTGTAATCACCAGCACCGCGATACCGAAAAAGTTTTCGAGGTTTCGTGGGGAAAGAAAAGGCCCGGGAGTGATAAAGCGCGCCAGCAACGCGCATACCGCCACCGTGATCAGGGCGGAAATTCCCACGATCAGGGCCGGCCGCGTGTAACGGCGGATGGCTTGCCGTTCCTGACGATCTCTTTCAAACTCAGTGGTCATGGCACGGTTTTATCATTCAAAACCGCTGATGTCAAGGACGAACGGGACCGTGAACCAATACATTCGCGGGGTAACGAAAAGGGGATGGCCGCCGGTTGAGCAGGCCCGGATTCCCGGCCCAGAAAACCGCGCCCTCCCGTGGGGTCAGGTTGAGCAGAGGAATGTCGGAGATGCTGTCTCCGCCACTCACCAGCGGGAGGCAATCTTTCAATTTCTGCTGGAATAATTCGACTTTGCCTTTTCCATAAGGAATCGGAGATGACAGTTCAGTGGTAAACACAGGTTTGTCCCGATTCTCGATTGTCGCAAGGGAGCGGATGCCCCAGGCATGATCGGGACGAATGCCCAGAAACTCTGTGGAAATTGTACGGACCGTGACATGATTGCTGGCCGAAATCACAAACAACTCAAAGTTGGCTTGTTTCAGTCGGCGCAAGAGGGCGAGCATCACCGGATCCGGCCTGGGAACAGGCACGTGCGCGCCCTCAACCTCCAGTTTGTCAATGGGCCAATTCATCACTTCCCGGGTGATTCCGGATATGGTTTCGGCAGTCAATCCCGCCATTGCCGTGACCACCCGGCAGTAGGCTTCCCGGCGTTGTCCGGATTCGCGCAACTGGACATATCGGGTCCAGGAAAGGGGCAGCGGATCGTGGATATCCGCCAGCCCGCCCTCCAGCGACCGGCTGCGCAACAGGGCAAATACGGCTTCTCCCACATCATGAATCAACAGCGTGTTGTCCAAATCAAAAACAGCGATTCGGCGGCAGTCCGCCCGGGTCGGGTTCAGTTGTTCAACGGTTTTGATGCGTTCTTCCCATTCCCGAGGAAATACTGCGGATTTTTTTGACTTGGCATTGGCCACGATCAATGGCTCCGGTTTATCGGGTATTCACTGTCGATGTGCTGAAACTGCGCCGCCATTTTGGGGAAGTTTTCGGGCTCGATGAATCGTTGGCGGCAACCAGATTTCTGTATGCGGAAGTCACTGCTGCATTGACACGGTCCCAATCGCGGGAACGAACCCAAGCAAGTCCACGATTTCGCAAATCGGCGCGCCGGTCCGGGTCGTTAATCAAGCCGCGGCAGGCATGAGAAAAGGCCTCCACGTCACCAGCGGGACAAACCAGGCCCGCACCGGAAGCGGCGATGATCTCCTGACAACCCCCTTGATCGGAAACGAGTGCGGGCAAACCGGATGCCAGGGCTTCCTGGATGACATTGCCGAACGTTTCGGTGGTTGAAGGGAAAAGGAACACATCGCTGCTGGCATAGACACGGGAAAGTTCCGTTCCGGAAAGGTATCCCGGGAAAACCGCTTCCGGCATGCGTTTTTTCAGCGTCTCTTTGATGGGGCCGTCGCCTGCCAGAACAAAGCGCACCCTGGACAACAATCTATGCATACGGAAGTTTTCATACACCTGCATGAATGTTTCCAGGTCTTTGTACCAGACAAAGCGGCCGGCAAACAAGATGACCACGCGGTTTTCGGCTTTCCAGCTCTGTCGCAGTTCCCGGCTGCGAAAAGCGGGGCTGAAACGATCGAGATGGATGCCTCGTGACCAGATCGAAACGTTGCGGATGTTGTGCGAACGCAAATTGTTGGCCGTTTCCCGTGTAGGGGCCAACACCGCGTCCGTACCGTTGTACAGCCATTGCAGGTACTTCCAGGCAGGCGCGGAAAAACTTCCCAGGCGGTAAGATTTAAGGTAGGAAACGAAATCCGTATGAAAGGAGCTGAGAATCGGGATACGGCGTTTGCGGGCGTAGTTGCGGAAGTGAATTCCCATCAGGTCAGGTACCGTGATGTGAACCACGTCCGGGGCGAAACGGTCCAGTTCACTTTCCAGACGGGGAAGGGGAAAAGAAATCCTGTAATCCGGATACAGGATCAGGGGGATTGACGGCACCTTGAAGAGGGACAGATGTTTGCGGGATTGACGGGTCAGGCTGTAGGCCCAGATTCCTGTTTCAATTCCATTACGAAGTAGTGTATCCGTTAATTCGTACAATGTACGGGTGGCACCATCCTGGTTGCGCTTGAACGTACCGCTGTAGATTGCGATCCTCATTTAACTCCCTTATTGACTCTAACAGTTTAGTATGAAAATGTGAATCCCCGGTTAAGAGAAGAAAAAAGCGCGGGTTTTTTCAGCGGCCGGCGTTTACCAGGGCCAGGATTCCCGTAAACCCCAGGTGGAAAATGACTGAACCCAGGATGCAACCAGCGGTTATAATAAAAAAAGCTTTGCGACGATCTGTTTTTAATGAAACAGCCAGAATGCTTCCGGATAGTGCGCCTCCGGCATAGGGGAGAGCGGCGACCAGGAAAATTCCCAACGCGCCGTGGCGGCGGAAGCGTTCCCAGAAACGTTTTTCCGTTTTGACTTTGTTTACCGGATTTTTGCTGAGTCGGCCGCGGATCCGTTTCAACCAGACCAGAACCGCATCCAGGCTGTGCAGCAGGAAGA
>JAFGNX010000065.1 GCA_016926835.1 Candidatus Aminicenantota bacterium
ACCGGCGTCAACCCCAAAACCGGAGCCAAACTGACGATAAAGTCAAAGGACGTACCGGTTTTCAAGCCGGGGAAAGCCCTGAAAGATTTGATCAACTGACGACCCGGTTACCCTCAAGCAGTTTCGATGGATCCAGAAATCCCCGGACGGGGATTTCTGCGTATCGGGCAAAACGGATTACTTGACTTCGATCTCAACCGCAGCCGGGGCTTCCAACTCCACGACTTCACCGGCATCCGAGAATGCCTGGATGTTGCTGATATTAAAAGTGTGACTGCCTGTCGCGGAAAATTTCACCTGGACCTGAGCCAGCATTCCTTCATTTCTTGGAGGCGTAAAATTAAAGCCAAGGTCAAGGTTTGCCCCGGAGAAATTCTTGAGCGTTCGTGCTTGTTCCGGAGAAAGGAAAGAGGTGTTCACCGACAAAATTTCCACATTACCGGAAGGAAATTCCCCGGCCAGAGACAACCGGGCTACCGGTGTGGCCAAACCGGCCATTCGCAAAGTAAACAACACGGGCTGATTCACCCGGATATTATTGGAGGCCGGGGAAACAAAAATACGGCCGCCCTCCCGGCTCGATTCCGGTAACGTGCGTTCCCCGGGCCGGGACGCCGGAGGTGGAACCGGCCCTACGGTCTCCTCCTGAGGGGCGTCTGCAGCACCACCCTCTACTCCTCCCAACGTATTGGTCCAGATGGTTTCACCGTCTCCCGCCGTATGCCGACGTCGACGGATCACCCTGGGAGAAATCGAGAAGATCAAATCCGTCTGGTCGAGGTTTCGGTTCGTGCTGCCGAACAATTTTCCCAGAATCGGCAGGTGGGCAATCAGGGGGATTCCCTTCATGATGTCCCGTTCCTCATCCCGGATGAATCCACCGATAATGTTGGTTTCACCCTCTTTCAGCCGGATCATGTTCTTGATTTCGCGCTTGCCCAACACGGGAAACTGGTCCACATAGCTGGTAACAAAGGTCATGGACAACTCAATTTCCAGGGTCACCTCATCATTCTGATGGACAAAGGGAGTGATTTTGATCTCCAAGCCCACGTTTTCATAGCGATAGGTTGTCACCGGCGTGTTGTTGACTCCACCAGCGGCAAAAGACTGAAACTGGGTCTGGGGAATGGGTATCTTGTCTCCCACCATGAAAGTGATCTCTTCACCGTGAATGCCGCGCAGATTCGGTTTGGCGATCAGGCGATTGTCTCCGCTGGTTTCCAACAGATTCATGGCCACACTTGGAACGGTCATAAAGAAATTGGTGTCTTTGATGCGGTCCAACCGGAAGGTACTGCTGATTGCGCCACTGTCGCCTTCGGTCCCCATGTTCAACTCAAACAGGGTGTTTCCGAACCCGGCGCCGATTTCCTGCAGAAGACTGCGATTGACCTCCAGAATCTCCACATCCAGTTCCACTTCAGCCTTGGCTTTGTCCACCTGGGCCAGGAACTGTTCCACCTCTTTCAAGGTTACCAGGTCTCCCTTAACGATCAACGTATTCAATGACGCGTCTTCCTGCACCATGGGCCGGCTTTCGCGGAAAACGCTCAAAACCAGTTTCTTGGCTTCTTCCGCCTTGATACTGGACAACGGAAATACCTTGACACCGCTGAGGGCGTAAGCCCGGTTCTTATAGGGTGTATCACTGAAGATCAGTACAGTTGACGGGTCCAGGACGCGGAATTTTGCCGCGGCCACGAGACAGAGTTGGTTCAAAACCTGCTCAAACGAAACCTCCTCCACATCCAGCGAATACACAAAATCCCGAAAGTCTTTATCAAAAATGAAATTAACACCAAAGGATTTTCCCAGCGCCTTGAATATGCGGGTAACCGGCATACTGCGCAGTTTCAGGCTGACCTTTTCCGTCGCGTCCACTCCCAGCCGCACCGGGGGTTGGATCTCTGACTGAAACCGTTGGCGCTCCGTTCCGGCCGCTCCGCGTCCCAGGTATTCATCCAATTCTGTCTGCAGCTTCTGATTCCCGGGGAAAACCCTCAATGCAGCCCGGTATTCTGCGATCGCCTCGTTTTCCTCACCCTGCCTGCGCAACGAGCGGGCCCGATACAGGTGGAAATAATAACGCGACATGCGTACCCGCAGCAACAAAGTGCGGTATTCCGTTTTCTGCGGGAAACGCCGTACCAGATCGGTGAAATAGGCTTCCGCCCTGGCATAATCCTGCATCCGGGAATAATCCAGACCCTGCTTGATCCGTTCTTTGTGCAAGGAACATCCGGAGTGAAGCATCATCACCACCAGGATTCCGCATACGGCCAAGGCGTTCCGCCGACTCATATTACTGCTCATTTTCATCTACTCCCTGGAAGGGGATCTCGTGTCGCTTCCCATCCACCAGAACCACCATCCGCTTCTCGTTCAGTGCCGCCACGGACACATCACCCATCACCTGTTCTCCTTGCGCCGCCACGAAATACTCCCCATCCACGCTGAGAATGGCGGTTAAACGGTCATTACGCCGGATGAATCCTTCGAAAACAATGCTGCGGCGAATACGGCTTTCTAAATCCTGAGAGGCGTTCTTATCCACCAGGGGTTCAACGGGGTTGGGCATCGGACGCGTGCGAACGGTTCCTGCGGCAGGATTCCGCCCGGGGCGAAAAAGATCCCGATGAATCGTCAGTTCCTTTGCCGGCCTGTCCAGGCGGGAAAGGTGCACAACCTCCTCAGCGCCCAGAATAGCGGCTACGCTCAAGATCAAAACCGTGAACAGCCTCTTTTCAGCGCGCAAAATACGCCTCCATAACGAAATTGGCGATCACATCGTTTTCGGTCCGGCGCAAACGCGCCGATTTCAGGTAAACCATCTCGGCTTGGGTTTCCACTCCATGGACCAAGCGTTTGATCGCCGCGTAAGGCCCTGACAACGAGAATTCCAGGGTTACCCGTTGCAGATTCTGCTGGACCGGGCGCATGCGGTAAGTCAGCCTCAAGGGGGTAAGTCCGCTTTCTGACACACGCTGCTGCAGTTCGTCGCGAAAAGCGGGAAAGCGGTCAAAACCGGGAATGGTTTTTTGGCGGAACGCGGATAGTTCAGCCGGGACACGCTTCCAGGCTTCCAACCGCTCGCGGCTTTTCTTTAGCTGATCTCTGCGCTGCACCAAACGCTGGTATTCCAAACGCATTCTATCAGCCGTAGATCCCCTGGCCTGTAGGATTCCATTACTGAGGGCCCAGAACAACAGCGATCCGGCCAGTACGCCCGTGATCAACCATGCCAGCACTCGAAACTTTTTCACTATTTGATCCTCAGGTTGATGGACACACGGTATTGACCGTTGCGATCCCGGACTTCGCTGTTGACTTCGAGTTGAAAAGCCGACAATTGCCGATATGCCTGAATCAGGTCGGAAAAGGATGGCGCGATCACCTCCATTACCAGTCGTTGCGGTCGGTCCTGGTCAACGGTCAACTGCTGCAGATATACACTGCCGGATAAGATTTTCTCCAACTCGTTCAGGCTCTGGAGAAAAGAGTGGGCCTTTCGGTTGATCAAGGTGTTGGCAAAGCGTACTTGAGAACCCCATCGCTGCTGTAATCTCTGGATTTCGGAGTTGATCGTTTCCATTTGTGCGTCAAAACCCTTGTCGGTCTCACGCAGGGATTGCATTTCCAGTTTTGACTCCATTGCCGGCTCACCGCCATGATTCAGCGAATCAAAACCACTCCATACCAGAAATAAGGAGATTCCCAGAAACAATATGGCAACGCCCCAGAAGCGCAACCAGTCGGGTCGTCGCAGAGACGCCATGTTCAGGTCAAGGCGCTTCATCCATCCCCCTGCATGGCAAATGCCGCGCCACCCGGCACCGTGATCGGCAGCAGATTCAGTTCCGGCCACATCTTTGCCTGATTGGAAAAAGAGAACCTGGGCCTCCCGGCAAAGAAAGCCACGGAACGGGGGTTTCGGCTGTAATTGCTTTTTACATATTCCAGGGTTTTGCGCAACTCGGTCAGAAACATATCCTCTGAATCACAACGAAACTTGCGTATGTAATAGGGACGCTGTGATTCCTGGAAAACGGCCACGCCAAGTTGATTATCCAGTTCAATCAGGACCTGGGGAGATTGCTTGCGGATTCCGGCCACACCGTTGGCCCACAACCGGTTCATCAGTTCCAGCGTGGAATTTCCGAAAAAAGTGAGCGAAGCCGGATGTCGGCGAAACCAGTCTTCAACCCTGCCGGCATCGCGCAGTGGCAGCAGAACAGACAACAACCGTTTTCCCCCTGGATGCAGCACGGTGTGAATGAAATTGGACAAATCTTCCGGGAACACTTTCTCTAACCGCCACCGCGCCAATTCACGCCGTTTGCTTTCGCCGCGGGGCAGCTGTTCAAAATCAAAGATATTAAAGATGAACGGATCGGAGCGAAGAAATACACCCCACGACCGGTTGCCGAGTACAGCGGCCAGGCGTTCATCATCATCCGCGCTCATATTCATCATTCCGCGGGTCTCAACGGAATGTATCCGCCGCAGACGGCCCTTTTCCCTTTGGAAGCAGTCGATAGAGCCACTTCCGATCACGCAGTAGCGTGCAGGACGCGGATATGAAAAAAATAACTTGTCTACAACCATTCCTTTATGGTTACCCGATTGAGTTCTTCCAGGGATGTTTCACCGTTTTTCACTTTTTCCAGTCCGTTTAACCGGATCGGCAGCATGCCCTGGGACATGGCCACTTTCTTGATCTCCGAAGTGGGTTTCTTCTGAAGAATCATCTCCTTGATATCGTCAGTCAGTTCAAGGATCTCGCCGATGGCGGTGCGACCCGAGTACCCCAAACCTCCGCATTCCGGACACCCCCGCGCTTCGAACACCTGACGGGGGAATGATTCGGCGTCTATGCGGTTGAAACGGAAGTCTTTTTCCGTCAGTCGGACACGACGCCGGCATTCGGGGCAGAGCACCCGGACCAGACGCTGGGCCACGATGCAGTTGAGGGAAGAAACGAAACTGTAGGTGTCAACCCCCATATGAATGAAACGCCCCAACACGTCGAACACGTTGTTGGCGTGAACCGTGGTAAACACCAAATGCCCGGTAAGCGCGGATTGAATGGCGATCTGTGCGGTTTCAGGGTCACGGATCTCTCCGACCATGATCTTATCGGGATCATGACGCAGAATGGACCTCAGTCCGCGCGCGAAAGTCAATCCCTTCTTTTCATTGACCGGAATCTGGGTAATTCCCGATATCTGGTACTCCACGGGGTCTTCAATGGTAATGATTTTATCTTCGGGTTTTTTGATCTGGTTGAGCGCCGCGTAAAGTGTCGTTGTCTTGCCGCTACCCGTAGGACCGGTTACGAGAAACATGCCGTAGGGTTGGGTAATGTAGTACAGGATCATTTCCAACAGGGAGTCGGAGAATCCCAACTGGCTCAGTTTCAGCTCTCCGATATTCTCGGTAATCATCTCCCGGTCGAGAATGCGGATCACCGCATTCTCACCGTAAATACCCGGCATAATGGAAACCCGGAAATCAATGGTTTTGCGCTTGAATTTCAAGCGAAACCTGCCATCCTGGGGAACCCGGCGTTCCGCGATATCCAACTCTGAAATCACTTTCAATCGGGTCAACAGCGGCATGTGATAAAGCGGGTCCAGCGGTTCCATCACCTGGTGCAGAATGCCGTCAATACGGAATTTCACCACAACAGATCCCGCCTGACTCTCCAGGTGGATGTCCGACGCTTTCTTATTGACCGCCGAAAACACGATGTTGTTGAGCAGTTGAATGACGGAATCGTCCTCTTCCGTCACCTGCTCGATACTGATGGCTTCTTCCTCTATTTCGCGGGAGGAGCGTTTCTGAAAAAATGTCTCTGTCTTCTGTTTCAGTGCCTGGGTAAAGGTATCACTGCGTTTGAGTAATCGCTCGATCTCGTCGCGGTCCGCCTGGAGCGGCACGACGGTCTTGCGGACAAAGTTTTCCACCATGGCCACTTTTTCCAGGTTATTCGGATCCGCCATGGCGACCTGGATGGCTTCGCCGTCGTCATGCAAGGGGAATATCAACTGCGCGATCAGAAACTCCGGGGGAAAGATCGACAACAAATCGTAATCGATCCGTGTATCTCTCAAATCAACAGTCGGGTTCATCGTACCACCTGAACGGTATTGAAAATGGGAAGGTAAATCGACAACAACATGAACGCGATTACCAGCCCCAGAATCACAATCACCACCGGTTCGATTAAGGATATGACGGATGCCACCTTCATGTCAATGGAGGCCTCCAGAAATTCACTGTTCTGATCGAGCACTTCCGGCAGGTTGCCGGAAGAATCCCCCACCCGCACCAATTCCACCGTAATCGGTGGAATATCCGGTACCCCGGCCAGCACTTCAGACAGCAGGCGTCCGCTGCGAATCTCTTCAGGTACATGCCGTATACGCAGAAACAGCCACCGATTGGAGATTCCGCCGACCGCAACTTCTGCCGCATCGGGAACCGTAACACCGCCGCCGATCAGGATCGACAATGTTCGTGAAAAAACCGAAAAAGCCCGCTCGCGAATAATCCCGCCGGCAAATGGCGTGCGCAGCCAGATCCAGTCCGAAACGGCCAGCTCGGAATTGTATTTTTCCGCCAGACGCAGCGCCAGCACCATGGCCGCCAATCCGGCGATAATGATCGGGGCATTCGCCTTGAGAAATCGAGAGGATTGAATAAAAAACAAACTGATGCCCGGCATTTCGGCTTCAAAGTTCCCATAAAACTCCGAAAAACGGGGGATCACGAAAACCATCACCGCCCCCACCATGAGAATCATGAGCACAAACAGAAT
>JAFGNX010000066.1 GCA_016926835.1 Candidatus Aminicenantota bacterium
ACCACGTGGAACACGGGTTTGACGCCTTTTTCCACCGCGGCGGCAAACTCCTTGTCTTTCATGAATCGGGACATGGCGGCCACATTACAGGCGCTGTTGATCAGGCTTTTGGCGCCGTTACCCGAGCCGGACTCACTGACGGTGATGTTTACGTCCTTGTTCATCCCCATGTAATACTCCGCGAAGGCTTTGGCGATGGGGCCCACGGTTGTGGAGCCGTCCACCACGATCTTTTCCTGAGCGAAAGCGGGGGCAACATTCAGGACCAGTAAAAGGGAAATCATCATACCGATAATGGCTTTCATGAAACTCCTCCTGTCGGGTGCCGGGATGGTTCGGATTTGACCCAGTGATTTGAGTCTCCCACACCCGCACGCAGTATCGCCCAGGGAGATTAACAGGCTATAAAATCAGTGTTAGTTTTTGGTTAAGCCGGAGAAATATGCTCGGATAAGACGTCCAGAAAAGCATTCCGAGCAATAAATTCCAAAAAAAATCCATTCAATACTTGAATTCGGGATTCTCATTGCCTAAAATGTCCTTGTATTGATAGCCACCGGGTGGCGGGGAATTGAATTGTCCAGGCCCGGAAATTGTGCGATGCTGGGATGGAACGCAATAATGCGTAATCATAAATTAAAATGAGGAGGAGTGATATGCGACGCCACAGATCAGTTTTACTGATAATCGGCATTCTGATTCTCTTTTCTGTGGCTTCATTCGCCGCCACGAAAAACCTGTACCGCCTGGGGCACCGCCCCATGATCGCGCACAGTGTGGACAGCGAAGAGGCCCTGCGTGAGTTCATTCAGAACCACGCAGAAGAGATCAAGGCCGGTTTAACTTACGGCGGGTTCGATGACCTTTACGAACCCTTCATGCAGCAAATCGCCGTCAGTGAACTCAAGAGCGAGTCTTTCCCCGCTTTTGACCCCAAGAGTGGAGAAACTCCGGTTCACATTGAATGGATGATGTTCCGTTCTTCCGACGGCAACATCAAGGTGGCCAAAGACCTGAACTGGAAAGTCCGCAAGGATGAAAAGGTCTACCGTTTCACCATGGTCACCAACTGCCAGGATTATGACTTCATTATCCCCGCCCAGTGCGCCAATATTACACTGGTGGGCACCAAGGCCTCCCGCGCAATCTGCAATCTCAAGGTTTCTCCGGCCAAGGTGAAACTCGGTGACCCCTTCACCGTGGATATGAGCGAATCCAAATGCGTGGACACATTGAAAGCCCGCGTTGTGGCCCCGGACGGCAGTGTGGCCGCCGAAGGTGAATTGACCGCCGACAATCCGACCTGGACGGTAAAACTGGACCAATCCGGTGATTATTCCGTGCAAGGCGTTCCCGTGAATGCCAATGGCGAAGAAGGTGCTGTCTGTTCCGCCGAGGTTCACGTCAATTTTCCCCCGGTCTGCGACCTGAAGGTCGATCCCCAACGGGGTTACATCGGTCGTCCTTTTGTTCTGGACGCATCCGGCTCCACTGACCCTGACGGAGAAGTAACCGCCGCCGAGTTCATGATCAAGAACAAAGACGGTGAAGTACTGGAAACGGTTCCGGCTCCCGGAAAGCCATTCAGCGTGGAAAAAGTATTCAAAAAATCCGGGCGCTTCAACGTTACGGCCAAAGTTACCGATGATATGGGTGATTTCGCCGACAACTGCGAATCCGCGGTGGAAGTCGAAAAACGTTTCTACGCCCTGGTCGAAGCCGGGCCGGGCCTGGCTCGCGGAACCTACAGCGGCTACCTTTTCGCCCGTTTTGGTTTCCTGTATATGCTGATTCCGGACGCCCTGGACCTCATTGTCAGCGCCGGACCCGGCATTGCTTTGACGGGAGAACCGTTCAAATCCTTCTTTATGGGTGACGTGGTTCTCAACGCCCGGATCAACAAGTTCTTCCTGGGCGGCGGCCTGGCCTATACCAGCACCATCAAAGATTACGAATTCGATGAGAAACCGGACTGGACTTCAGGGCTGAACCTGGTGCTGCAGACCGGCATTGAGGTGATCCGCAAGTTTAACGCCCGCGGATCGATTTTCCTTGAATTCCAGATGCCCATGCACGACAGCCTGAAAGTGAAAGACTATCACTTCTTCTTGCTGGGCTTCCGGTACATATTCTAATCGGTACCGCATATCGTAGTTAGATAGCGGTGGACCGCCCCGTAACGGGGCGGTCCACCAGTGTTTTGATCTAGAGTTGACCCGCTCCGAACCGCGAAACATTCAAGCCTGACTCGTTCATCCGCCTGATTGGCATCCCGCCCCACTTGTGATACATTCAATACCACAATTGACGATTCTGTTTTCAGCAAGGAGGCGAGAATGAAAAAGGTAGCGGTTGTGCTTTCAGGATGCGGAGTGTTCGACGGTGCGGAGATTCATGAATCCGTACTCACCCTCCTGGCTTTGGACCGCCGTGACGCGGATATCACTTTGCTGGCGCCGGATATCCCGCAAATGCACGTGGTCAACCACAGCACCGGACAACCCGCAGAGGAAAAACGCAATGTTCTGGTTGAAGCCGCCCGCGTCGCCCGCGGCGAGATCCGCGACCTGGCTGAGGCGGATATAAATGAATTCGATGCGGTTGTATTCCCCGGAGGATTCGGTGTGGCCAAAAACCTTTGTGATTTTGCCGTCAACGGCCCTGAGTGCAGTGTCAACCCCCAGGTGGAACGCTTCATCCTCGCAGCCATCGATGCACGCAAGGCACTTGGCTTTATCTGCATTGCGCCGGCACTCATGGCCTGCGTCGCTAAGAACCGGAATCTTCATCCCAGACTGACCATCGGCACGGATGCGGATACGGCCGCGGCGATTGAGAAAATGGGCGGCGTTCATTTGCCGGCCCAGGTGCGGGATGTTGTGGTTGACGAGGATTTGCGGATTGCTTCCACTCCCGCCTACATGCTCGGCCGGCGCATTTCCGAAGTGGCCGACGGCATCGACAGACTGGTGGAAAAACTGTTGCAATTGGCCTGAAAGATAAATCATGCGCTCGATTCGCGAGATCTTTAAAGTCGGATTCGGACCTTCTTCCAGTCATACCATCGGCCCAGGACGCGCCGCCCGCATATATGCCCGCCGCAACCCCCATGCCACGGCGTTTCGCCTGACCCTGTTCGGCAGCCTGGCATCCACAGGTAAAGGCCACGGCACCGATGAAGCCGTTAAAAAGGAACTGGCCCCCCATAACGTGGAAATCGTCTGGATGCCTGAAAAGAATCTTCCCCCCCACCCCAATGGCATGCGCTTTGAAGTCGTAACCCCCCAGACGCCCGGAGTTCCGGCCTGGACCGTATTCAGCACCGGGGGCGGTGATCTGGAGGATGCACACGGACCGGTGGAAGTCAGCAAGGATATCTATCCACTTGCCACCATGGACGGCATCCTGGACTGGTGCCGCCTCCGCGGCGCCCACCTGTGGGAATACGTCCTGGAACACGAAGACCAGGATTTCCCCGATTTCCTGGAGGATATCCGTACGCATATGACCGAGTCCGTGCTGGCGGGACTCTGCCATGAAGGATCGTTGCCCGGGCCCTTGCAGTTGCCACGTAAAGCCGCGGCCTATTTCACGCGCGCTCAGAGCAGTACCGGTGATCTGAAGAGCAAGGGTACGGTATTTTCCTACGCCCTGGCCGTGGCTGAAGAAAACGCCGGCGGCGGACGGGTGGTAACGGCACCGACTTGCGGCGCTTCGGGAGTCGTACCGGCTGTGCTGACCTTTGTTCACGAAAGCCGGCGCACACCCAGGGATAGGATTCTAAGAGCCCTGGCCATAGCCGGCCTGATTGCCAATCTGGTTAAAACCAACGGCTCCATTTCGGGTGCCGAGGTGGGATGTCAGGGCGAGATCGGCACCGCCTGCGCCATGGCCGCCGGCGCCATGACCTACCTGTTGGGCGGCTCGCCCCGCCAGGTCGAGTACGCCGCGGAAATGGGCTTTGAGCATTATCTGGGATTGACCTGTGACCCCGTGGAAAGCTATGTACAGATCCCCTGCATTGAACGCAACGCATTTGCCGCGGATACGGCGCGGGAGAGTGCCGTTTTCGCCTACTTCTCAGATGGCACCCACCACATCAGTTTCGACCAGGTGTTACGGGTCATGATGGAAACCGGCTGCGCCCTGCAGGCGGAGTATCGTGAAACCGGTCGCGGCGGCCTGGCACGCCAATGGAAACCGCTGGTTTAAAAAAAGTTGAATGAAGGTGACAGGTGTAGGGGCGACCGGCCGGTCGCCCATGAACCGGGAAAGAATATAAACCACGGAACACACGGAAAGGAGAAACGAGGTAACATGTGTACGGGCGAAAAATTTTTCGCCCCTACTGTTCTCAAACCCTCAACTGCCTCAACTTCTTAAAACCTCAGTGACAAACAACTCAGGCCGCCGTCTGCGCGGCGGAACTCTCCCACATCGAGTTCCTTTACGGATAATTCCCGGCGTTGCAGCAACTCTGCGGTAGCGGGA
>JAFGNX010000010.1 GCA_016926835.1 Candidatus Aminicenantota bacterium
CAGACTACAGTGAATTCACCCGTTTCCGCCAACAGCTGAACGAACGCATCCTGGACTCGGGCAATCTCGAAATAAAACGGTTTTTCGCCTTGGACGAGAGGGTTTATGCCCCGGGGTTGCTCGATCACGCCACCAAAGAGATGCTCGGTCTGGCCGCGTCCATGGTGTTGCGTTGTGATGATTGCGTTCGCTATCACCTGATTCAGTGCCGTCAGGCCGGGGTTGAGATCAGGGCGCTCTTCGAAGTGTTCTCCGTGGCCCTGATCGTGGGCGGGTCGATCGTGATTCCCCACCTCAGGCGGGCGGTGGACTTTCTGGAAGAACTGGAAAACAAAAAAAGTTGAAGAGGGAAACCAATCTGGTCATTGGGTAACCAGGGGTGCAAGTCATTTACTCGCTACGCTCGCGTCATCAGCTTGCTTCGCAAGCGTCATTGGGGACTGAAATCCGAAATCCCAAATTCCAAATCCCAAACAAAAGAAAAAGTTAAGGGAGTTGAGATAGTTGAGGGAGGAAAAACAGCTCAAATCTGGCTCTGCAGGCTATGAATAAGGAATAAAAAAGCCATTCCACTTGCCTCTTGCCCCTGGCCACTTGCCCTTTCTGACTTTGTAGAAAGTAGAATGTAGAATGTAGAAAAAAACGGCTTTGATCCGATTTTTACTTTCGACTTTAGACTTTCAACTTTAGACTGCCTTTGCATCCTGCCACCTGATACCTGTCACCTCGGTTTCACTTTCAACTTTATTTTCTGTACAGGATCCTTCCCATTGGGGGTACGTGAATGTAGATAGCCTTCTCCGGACAGATCTCCTGGCAGCAATAGCAGCGGATGCAACGTTCATAGTGGTATACCGGCAATGGTTTCGGGCCGTCTTCATCCGGCCAGTCCAACGCCCTTGGGGTTACGGGGCATTGGGCCACGCAGGCCCCGCAGTTGCGGCAGCGGGAAGAATCGATCACCGGCCGGGGGGTCACCCATTCACGCAGGAAACGCGGTACGTAAGTAGACGTCAGAAAGCGTGGCGGCGGCCGCCGCGGCACCAGGAAATCCTTGCAGGCAAGCTCATCCGGATCTGCACCCAATATGCGGATGCGGTCCAGGCGCATATTGCCGATTCCGGCCTTGTGCGCCGCTTCCAGGAACGGAACATGTTCCGGGTTCAGGTGGATGAGGCGGCAGAATACCGTGTCCAGGGCAACGGCGTCGGTTGAGAAGAGCAGAACGCCCATGTGGCGCGCTGTACCTCCCCGGGGACCGTTCCCCTCCATGGCCGTAATGCCGTCCATGATGTACAGGCGGGGAGGCGCCAGGCGGAGTACGGCCACCAGAAGTTCTGAAAAGCGGTACACATCGGGATAGCGCAGGTGCAATTCACTTTTCTGCAGCCCGGGGATGATACCGTACTGGTTTTTGACGGCTCCCGTAATCCCGGTCAGTCCGTGGGTTTTCATTTTCGAGATTCCGATCATGCCGTCTGCGGCCAGCACCCCGTTTGCCAGGCGCACCGTTTGGTGGGAAAGGGGGCCTTCCAGGGAACGGATTTCTCCGTGGCGAAAATCGGCCAGGGAGATGTCCAGGGCGTCTGCAACCGCGGATATCCCCGCCACCTGGGCAATACGCTCCGTGCGGCCCCGGGCCGGGGAGTCACCGTAAGTAACCTTGGCTCCGGCGGCCTGGAACTCCCGCGCTACGGCGCCGAAGACCTCGGGATGAACGGTTACCGCCCGCTCAGGCGGATCACCCGCCAGGAGGTTGGGTTTAAGCAGGATTTTTTCTCCGCGGACCGTGAATCTGCCGATTCCGCCCAAAGCGGTCAATCCTTCATGCACGGCCAGGGATACGCGCTCCGGAGAATAGTCGGAACAGGGAATCACCGCCACTTGGGGCAGTGTCGGGGGCTGCACGTTAAAACGCCTCGTCCACTGCTTGAGAGGGCAGGCTTTCGTTTCCTTTGATATCCACCGCAGTAACCTGGTACGTGTACATGTGCGCAGGCGCAACCGAGCGGTCTTCGTAATGGGGCGTGGTGACACGGTCCACAAGCAGGGTGAATTCCTCTTCGTTATCCACGCGGCGGTAGATTCGGTAATGGGAAAGATCGCGATCCGTTACAGCACGCCAATTGATCAAGAGATGGTCACGTGCGCGGAATACCACTACGCCGGTCGGGGCGTCAGGTGGGTAGGTGTCCTTCATGGTGATGGTTACCATGTCGGACGGCGCGCTTTCGATTCCGGGGGAAAGCAGGGCGGAAACACGGTATTCATAACGGCCTTCGCGGCTCGTATCCGTGTCTTCGTACCGCTCCTGCATAATTGGGCGAGAAGTGATGGATTCGAATGAAGGCTGCGAGTTGCTGTCCCCCTCGGGAATAATGCGACGATAGAGGTAATAGCCGGAGACGCCGGCCAGCGGTTTGCCGGCCAGGTTTTCCGTGGGGCGTTTCCACTCCAAGCGAATTGCTTTGCCTTCCTGGGAAACGGCCAGGCCCGGTACTGAAGATGCGGGCAAGCCGGTAACGAATTCCTGAACAGGCGCCAGGGGAGACTTGTAGCGCTGATAGGCATACATCAGGGAAAAAAAGTGCCGTTTCCCGGCCAGTTCAGCGGGTGAGAAGGGAATGCGCAGCCGGTAAGTAAATCCATCCTGCTGCAATTCCCCTAACGATACTTTACGCAAGGCTTCGGCGCGGCGTTGAAACTGCTCGCCTTTCAGGATGCGGTCCGAATGATAGCCGCGCACCCAACGCACCTGGCTGGTGTCGAAGGTGGCGCTGCCGTCACCCAGAACAGTGGGAAATGTCCATGACAATTCCACCGCTGCTCCCAATTGGCGGACCTCGAGATTGGAAACCGCTACTGGTTCGGGACGCGGTTCCAGGCGCAGAGGGCCTTTGCGTCCGCATGAAAAAAGTACCAGGGCGGCCGCCAGGCAAGCCGCTGTCAAAGCGACCGCGGGCCGCCGTGGTTGTATGAATTGGCTGCGTCTCATCTTAGAGAATGTAGCGGCTCAAATCGGAGTCGGCCGCAATGTCTGCCACGCGCCTGCGCACGTATTCGGCGTCGATGCGGACCTGTCCGCCATCCAGGTCGGATGCCTCAAAAGAGATCTCTTCCATGACTTTTTCCAGGATGGTATGCAGGCGGCGTGCGCCGATGTTTTCCGCGCGACTGTTGATGGTTTCCGCGATGGAAGCCACTTCCGTTACCGAATCTTCAGTGAAACTGACATCCAGTCCCTCGGTTCCCAGCAGGGCGCGGTACTGCTTGACCAGGGCGTTTTTGGGCTCCGTCAGAATGCGTACGAAATCGTCACGGCTGAGTGAATCCAGTTCCACGCGGATGGGAAAGCGGCCCTGCAGTTCGGGAATCATGTCGGAAGGCTTGGCCACGTGAAACGCCCCGGCGCCGATAAACAAAATGTAGTCGGTTTTGACCATGCCGGATTTTGTCTGGACCGTGGTGCCCTCGATGATGGGCAGCAAATCCCGCTGTACCCCTTCACGCGAAACACTGGGTCCCTGGCCCCCGCTTTCCCGACCGCAGATCTTGTCGATCTCATCCAGAAAAACGATCCCGGTCTGTTCCACCCGTTCCACCGCAACTTTGGAGACCTGGTCCATGTCCAGAAGTTTGTTCTGTTCATCCTGCAGGAGGTATTCGCGGGCTTCTTCCACGGTCATGCGCCGGCGCTTGGTGCGGCCGCCGAACATGTTGGGCATCATCTCACCGATGGTAACGCCGATCTCTTCCACTCCGGAAGAAGAGAAGATCTCGAACGGTGTGGTCTGGCTGGCTTTGACCTCGACTTCCACCAGGCGATCATCAAGGGCGCCGTCCCGCAGCAGTTTGCGCAGTTTCTCCCGGGTTTCCGGCGAGGCGCCCGGATCGCTGTCCATTTCAGCCGCGGGCCCGCGCTTGGCTTTCGGAGCGGGCAACAATACATCCAGCAGCCGTTCTTCCACGTTTCGCCGCGCTTTTTCCAGGTTTACTTCCATTTGTTCGGCTTTGACCATGTCTACGGCGATGCGCACCAGGTCGCGAACGATGGACTCCACATCCCGGCCGACGTACCCGACCTCGGTGAATTTCGAAGCTTCGACCTTGAGGAAAGGCGAACCGGCCAGGCGGGCCAGGCGACGCGCGATCTCGGTCTTGCCCACGCCCGTGGGCCCGATCATGAGGATGTTCTTGGGAATGATGTCTTCCTGGATTTCCATGGGCAGTTGCTGGCGACGGATGCGGTTGCGCAGGGCGATGGCCACGGCCTGTTTGGCTTCTTTCTGACCGATGATATAGCGATCCAACTCCGCCACGATCTGGCGGGGAGTCAGGTGATGGGATTTCCGTAAAGCAGGGGTATTCATTCAAGCTCCTCAATGGTGAACTCGTTGTTGGTGTAAATGCAGGTAGCGGCAGCGATTTCCAGGGCTTTTTCGACGATCTCGCGCGCGTCCAGACCGGAATGGCGTTTCAGTGCCAGGGCCGCGGCCTGGGCATAGGGTCCGCCGGACCCGATGGCCAGGATGTCCTCGTCGGGTTCGATCACATCACCCGAGCCCGACAGGATAAACAGGTGATTTTTGTCGGCCACGATGAGCAGGGCTTCCAGGCGCCGCAGCACTTTGTCGGTGCGCCACTCCTTGGACAACTCGATGGCCGCCCGGGCCAGGTTGCCGCTGTATTCTTCCAGTTTGCCCTCAAAGCGCTGGAACAGGGAAAAAGCGTCGGAAGTGGATCCGGCGAATCCGGCCAGGACCTGGTTGTTAAACAGGCGCCTCACCTTGCGGGCGCCGTGTTTCAATACCGTGTTTTCAAGGGTAACCTGCCCGTCCGCGCCGATCACCACCCGGTCTTTGTGTCGCACGCACAATACCGTGGTGCTTTTTGTCTTGAACGTCATAGGGCCATTGTATGCTTTTTGCTGAACAGCGTCAATGATGCAGGGCAAGAGGCGATTGGCAAGAGGCGAGGGGCAAAAGGTGAGGGGCAATTGGGATGAAGAAGTTGAGGGAGTTGAGAAGTTGAAGGAGTTGAGGGCGGAAAAACAGTTGAGAAAAGTAGGGGCGACCGGCCGGTCGCCCAAAGTCTCGTTCCGATTTCAATCCAGGTGTAAACGCGGTTCATGAACCGCCCTCTCATCACGACAAAGGTGAAAACACATTTGCAGAGCCTTTCCTCATGGGTATAATGTCGGATACAGGAGGAGCCATGCGCCGCACCCTGCTTGCCGCTGTTCTGATCGTACTGATCGCGATTCCCGCCGCCTTGAGGGCGGAACACACCGACACATTGCCGCTGGGCCCGAAGGATCGCCGCCTGGTGTTGCGCACGATCGAAGCCGGGCAGATCCTGGATACGCGCACGGGCAAAGAGGTGACGATTGCAAAGATCGCGCGCCGCGCCGCCAACGCCGATGTGGTGATGGTGGGAGAGTACCACGACAGCATGGCCTGCCACCTGTTCCAGAGAGACCTGATCCGGGAAATCGGCAAAATGTCCCCCCAAACCGTGGTGGGCTTCGAGTTCTTCCAGCAGGGAAAGGACGATGCGGCCCTGGCGACCTGGAGCCGCAAAGAGGCGAATGAAGCGGACCTGCTGCGCGCCACTAACTGGTATGGCGCCACCTCTATGCATTACGGTTACACCCGGCCGGTGATGCAAGCGATCCGCGAAGCCGGCCTGACGGCCATCGGTTTGAACGCCCCACGCGCCCTGGTCCACCGCGTGGCCGGAGGAGGGCTGGACGCCCTGGGTCCCGGGGAACGCCGCCGCTTCGCCCATGTGG
>JAFGNX010000067.1 GCA_016926835.1 Candidatus Aminicenantota bacterium
AAGCCATCGACCGGGTTCGCGAGGCCTTCGCCGCCAATGGATCGGAATCATGGTATACCCGACCGGCCGCGGACTTCATCCCTGCGGGAACCACCTGCCCCGGCTGCAACTCGAGCAGCTTCCGCAAAGGCATGGACATCCTGGATGTGTGGTTTGAATCCGGCTCGTCCATTTCGGTGCTTGAGTCCCGCAAAGACCATAAATATCCCGCCCATGTTTACCTGGAGGGAGGGGACCAATTCCGCGGTTGGTATCACTCCGCACTCCTGGTCGGCCTCAGCGCCCGCGGCGTTTCTCCTTACCGAACTGTGGTAACCCACGGATGGGCCCTGGATCAGGAAGGCAAAGCCATGTCAAA
Organism: Candidatus Aminicenantota bacterium; assembly: GCA_016926835.1. GTDB lineage: Bacteria > Acidobacteriota > Aminicenantia > UBA2199 > UBA2199 > UBA876. The sequence continues at coordinate 359 of JAFGNX010000067.1, forward strand.
ATCCCTGGGTAACGTAATCCCGCCACAACAGATCGTGGAATCCCGGGGAGCGGAAATCCTGCGCCTCTGGGTGGCCATGGCCAATTACCGCGAAGACATCCGCCTGGGAGACGAAATCATCTCCCGCGTAACCGAGAGTTACCGCAAGATCCGCAACACCTGGCGATTCATGCTCGGGGTGCTTCATGACTTCGATCCTCGCCGCCATACGCTGGATTCCTGCCGCTTGCGCGAAACCGACCTGTTTATTCTGGCCCGCTTTGAAGAAGTGAAAGAAAGCGCCCTGGCCGCCTACGATCAATATGACACCCATGTGGTATTTCACACGCTGGCCAACTTCTTTACCGTAGATCTCAGCTCTTTCTTTCTGAATTTCAACAAGGACAACCTCTACTGCAACCCGATCAATTCCGCTGAGCGTCGCGCAACCCAGGCGGCGATCTATCACATGTTGCGCGACTCCCTGCTGTTGATGGCACCCATTCTGGTATTCACTTCGGAAGAAGCCTGGCAGCACCTGCCGGGAACAGATGAACAAGACTCCGTGCACCTGCACACCTTCCCCGGCTTGCGCAAGGACCTGCGAGACCGGGTGGATGGCCGGCGCTGGCAAACCATCATGGAGGTGCGTGAGATCGCCCTGAAGGAGTTGGAAGAGGCCCGGCAACGCGGAGAAATCGGCGACTCTATGGAAGCCGCCCTGCATATCACCCTGAATCCGGATCAGGCCCAATTGTTCGATTCGGCCAACGACCTGCTCAACGAGATTCTGGTCACGGCAGAGGTCTCTTTTGCCCATGGAGCAGAGACCGCCGTGCAGGTAACCCGGTTCAACGGAGGCAAATGTCCCCGCTGCTGGAAGAGATTCGCTACCGAAAAACCGGTTGAATCCCAGCCGCAACTCTGCCCACGTTGCCGCAAGGTCATCGAGGCCATGCATGAATCGTCCTGACCTGACGGGCAAAAGGTTTTTTCTGGCTCTGTCCGGACTGGTGGTGATTCTGGATCAGGTCAGCAAGATCCTGGTGAAAAACGGCTTGACCCTTTTCGAACGCGTCGAGGTGATCCCTGACTTTTTTTATATCCTCTACATCCGCAATTCCGGAGCGGTCTGGGGACTCTTTTCCAATGGCGCCGGCAGCTGGATGCAGAAGGGGATTACCCTGCTTTCACTGGCCGCGCTTGTCCTGGTTATGGTCTTTTTTCTGAGGACATCACGGAAGTGCCGGCTGGAACTGACCGGTTTCTCACTGGTTGCGGGAGGAGCTGTGGGCAACCTCCTCGATCGCCTGATTGATGGATCCGTGGTGGATTTCCTCCATTTTTCTATCGGCTCCTGGTCATGGCCGACCTTCAACCTGGCTGATTCAGCCATTACCATCGGGGTCTGCCTGCTTACCCTCGCGATTCTGCGGGGCAAGCAAACCGCCGCTTGAGTCTCAAGTGTCCGGAACATGAAAGAAACGATCACGCTCCCGCCCGAACTTGACGGCAACCGCCTGGATCGCTGCCTGGCGGCGCTTTTCCCTCAACTGAGCCGGAGTCGCATTGAAAAAAGCATTGCGGCCGGCGATGTCTGCCTGAACAGCCGGGTTGAACAACGCAAAAGCCGCACGGTGCACTCCGGCGACCGGCTGGAGTTGGAAGTGGTGCCTGAAAACAAGCAAGTCCCCCGTTCAACTGCCAGCTTGCACTTGCTGTACAAAGACGAGCATATCCTGATTATCCACAAACCCGTGGGGATCGCTGTACATCCCGGAGCGGGTGAACGGCATGAAACCATCCTGGATGTTTTTTTGCGGGAGTATCCGGAAGCCCTAACCATGGCTGCAGACAGTGACAGACCAGGCATCGTGCATCGCCTGGATCGTGACACTTCGGGGGTGTTGATCCTGGCCCGCCACCGTCGCAGCATGCGCCGCATGATGCGCCAATTCAATCAACGCCGCGTTCAGAAATCCTATCTGGGGCTGGTTTTCGGGATTCCGCGCATTCCCGTTGGAACGATAGAACTTCCGCTGGTGCGCAGCCGGCGGGACAGGCGCCGCATCACCGTGGCGCGGCGACCAAACGAAATCGGTGTCCGCGAAGCCGTCACCCGTTATGAGTTGCTGTTGCGTCTGGGTGACTGTGCGCTGTTGCGCCTCGATCCCTTGACTGGACGCACCCACCAACTCCGTGTCCACATGCGTCATGCCGAAACCCCCATCCTGGGAGACGAATGGTACGGCAAGGGCGGCCCGCCATTCCCCCGCCTGGCGCTTCATGCCCACAATATCCGGTTTGAACATCCGGAATCCGGGGCGATCCTGCACGCCTTCAGTCCCATGCCGGTTGAATTCACCGCTTTTATCCGGTCCCGCCTTCAAGCCTGAAACCCGGACACTCCGGCGCACGTCCAGAGAAATGGCGCGCCGATTGAAACCACAGCCCGATTGGGCTATAATGCCGCCATACCATGAACATGATACCCCGCTGCGTTTCGCTTCTATGGATTCCGTTACTGGGCATGATTGCCGCTTGCGGCAACAATCGGCCGGCGCCGCAACAGAAAGAATCGCCCGCCACGAGTTCCGCGCCCATGGAATCCCCGATTGTTCTAAAGGTTGATGAACTCAAGTTTTCCCGTACCGACTTTGCCGCCTATCTTTCCAGCCGCTACCCGGACCTGAAACTCGATTCCAGTCGCGCTCAATTGCTTTCCCGCCTGTTCGACGGTTTTATCGAGTACCAGATCCTGCGCTACCGCGCGGATCAGGCCGGGGTGAAAGTAACCGCGGATGAACTTCCTGAATTGACCGAAAGGCTGCAGCTTCCCGCGGATTCACTGCCCCGGCCCATTCTCCTGGAAACGGCACGAATCCAGAAATACCTGTATTTCAACTACTTCCGGCAGCAGGAAGTCACCGACAACGAAATCAGTGAGTATTACCGCCTGCATCGAAACGATTTTCAACAGGAAACGGAAGTTCACCTCTACCAGATCCTGCTATCCGACAAGGATCAGGCCATTGAATTGCGGGGTATCCTGCAGAATGCCCCGGATCGTTTCGAGGAATTGGCCCGAACCCGCTCTCTTTCCCCTGAAGCGACCGAAAACGGATACATGGGCATCTTTGAAAAGGGAACCCTGCCGGAAGAAATGGAAAACGTGGTTTTTTCGTTGCGCCCCCATCAGATAAGCCCCGTGGTGGAATCAAAATTCGGATTTCACATCTTTAAAGTCACCAGTCGCAGCAACCGGCGCACGTTGCCGCTGCAACGCGTCAAGGATCAAATCCGCAGCGACTTGATGTCTCAGAAACTTCGCACCGCTTATGAAGTCATGCTGGAAGAAGCCCGGGAATCTCTACAGATCGAGATCGTGAAAGAAAACCTTGGCTTCACCTATTTCCCTGAAACAGGAGATCATTCAGATGAAACAGATCACTAAGATAATACTGGCCGTTGCGCTGGTGATGATTCCGCTGGCGCTTTGCATCCAGGCTACCGAAGTTATTGAAGAAATTTACGCCGTGGTGAACGGCGAACCCATCACCTATTCCGAACTGCGGAACGCGGAAGCGGAATGGACCCGGAATCTGAACAACCAGTTCCAGGGAGAACAACTTCAGGAAGCCCTGAAACGCATGAAACAGGAGTTGATGGACACCTTTATCGAACGCAAACTCCTCATTGCCGAAGCCAAGCGCCGCGATTACGATGTGGAAAATGACGTGGATGTCATGATCAAAGAGATCATGAAACAAAACAACTTCAACACCGAAGATGAACTCAAAGAAGCCTTGCGTCGTGAGGGCCTGACTTATGAACTTTTCCGCCAGCAGCAGAAACTCTACCGCATGCAACAGCGGCTGATTTACGAAGAAGTCACCAGCAAAATCAAGATTGACAACGCGGAAATCATGAGTTACTACAAAGAGCACATCAACGACTACACGCTGCCGGCCCGGTATGACCTCAATGCGGTCTACCTCAACCCCGGCAATCATTCCGGAACTGAGGTTATGCAAGCCAAAGCGGATGCCGTTCTGAAAGCCCTCGATTCAGCTGACTTTGCCACTGTGGCAGAAGAATACACTGAACTCGGTACGGAAAACGAGAAGAATATCCACCTGGGAGAGTTCAAAGCCGGAGAAATGGACCCGGACCTGGAAAAAGCCGCCTCCGGGCTCAAACCCGGAGAGCGGTCGGAATGGGTGCGTGCGGAAAGCGGCTGGTATTTACTGCAACTGGTTGAATTCGAACCTTCCCGGTTGGTGGAGTACGAAGAAGTTCGTGACCAGATCCAGCGCATTCTCATGGCAAAGCGCCATGAAGTCAAGCAACGGGAATACCTCGAGCAGTTGAAAAAGGAAAGTTACATCCGCATCTACAAACGCTGGCAGTAACCCGGCCGGCCAGGCCATATTTCTCGAAATGCAGGCTAGATCCGGATGACCAGGCCCGCGGAATAGCGGACAAAATGAACGTCTTCCGTGCCCGGCACACTCGCATCCCCTTTGCCGTGCTGCTGGAAACGCACATCCAGCCGCAAAAACAGAATCGGGGCCAGCCCCACTTTTACCCCGCCCCCGATAAACGTGAAGTAGCGATCTTTTGCCTGGGATAGGTCAAAACGTTGGACTTCAGAACCCACTCCAGCCACCGCGTAGGGTGAAATCCGGCCGAGGGCGGGATTGATCTTCAAAGCCAGGGTCAAGACTTTTCCCGTGCGCTCGTTACTGGTGAACGTATAGGCTTCGGTTTCCAGCTTCAACACCGGAAACAGGAATCCTGAATCCAGTGTCAACCCCACAAGGGTGGTTCCACTTTGATTCAGAGTACCCGCGTAGGCACCGAACTCCATGGCCGGCAAGCTGGTGTTTGAGAACAGCAGGGTTACCAGGAACAGACATGCGACCACCAACTGTTTATACGTATTCTTGCAAATTTTCATGGTAGATACATTCCCTGCAGAAGCGGGCGACCGTAGAGATCCATATGAAATCCCCGCAACCTGCGACTCACAAACATGGAATAACGCTTTTGACACAGCGGAATCAGAAATCCCTCTTCAATGATACGGCCAACGATTTTTGCCACCTGATCCAACAGCATCTCGTCACTGTTGAAACGACTGACTTCTTCCAATTCGTTGATCAACTGCAGGTATTGGGCATTAAACCGGCCGAAAGTCAGTTCCGCCACCACACGCCGCACCTTTTCTTCCAGGGGCATGCGTTGCTGAAATACTTTCTCCAGGATGAGGTACTCCATGGATGCCCCCTCCATGAAATTGTTTAACTGCCCATCCTCGATAAAACGCGTCTGGATGGGAACTCCTTTGGTTTTAAGAAACTCCAGCAGCTGTTCCTCTTCACGTTTTAACGAGGATTGGAGGTAGACCTGGATTCGGGAAGAGCGCAACACGGAACGGACGCGCGCCAGGGGGAGACCCCGCATGTTGATGGTAACCGGTGATTCCGCATCCGAAGTCAGGGCGTTGAGTTCCGAATAACCGTGCGAAAGGAAAAACTCGCGGAAGAGCGAAAACAAGGCCATACGAGTGTTTTCGCCGACCCTCTCACCCGGGAAACTGAGGTAGATGTTCTGAAAGATCCCGGCATTGTATTCACTGAAGCGTTCAGCGTCAAAGCGCCCGGGGGTTGACAGGAAAACATCGGGATTCAGCTCGTCGGTAAAGATCACGCGCACGTGATCCAGGTAACTGCGGCCACCTGGATAGAAGGGATTGGCGTTCAACAGGATGAATCGTCCCTGTTCCCATTCCTTGGGAACAAAGGGACCGGAAAAGACATTGTCACGGTCCGCTTGCAGGATCAATTCAGGAACGGCCAGCAAAAAAACGGCATCGGGCAGATGATAAGCCAGTTCCACGATTATGGAATCTCCGGAAACACGCAAACGGCGGATCCGTTTTCCCAGTTTACGCGCCCCCAGCAGGTTCCGGGAAATAAACGACTCAAGCGATTTCAGGATATGCCCCGGAGCCACCGGGCTGCCGTCAGAGAAACTCAGGTTGCGTCGCAGGTCAAGCGTAAGCGTATGTTTGTCTTTTTCATAATGGTAATTGGAAAAAAGATTGGATCTCAGACGCCCGCCGCCTTCTTGATAGAAAAAGTTTTCGTAAATCAGGGAATAAAAAACCAGGTTGGAATAATTGGATGGAGAAAAGGCAAAAGTGGCCGGTTCCCCCAGACGGATTCGCACTTCTCCGCCGTAAGCGGGTTTAATGGCGCCGTACATGAGGACAGCGGATAAAGTGGCAAGGATCAGGACCCATTTAATTCTGGACATCGCCGACCTCTTGCGGTTTTTCCGCGTTTTCTGTTTCTTTCGGTTGCGACACCGGATTCCTGCTCCAGAATTGCAGTTCGGAATGGAGATTGTTTTTTTCCGGGGCCTCCAGGCAGATCCAGAACCCCGGAGTGTCTTCCCATATGCCGGGGCTGATAAAACGGATCTCGCTGCCTGGGAAATCGCCTTCATACACTTCCCGGACACCGCCATCGCCGGTTTTGAAAAAATAGACACGGTCATTGCCGCGGGTATATGCGGAAAGAGCCACCCAATCGGTTTCCAGCGCCGCCAGGGCCCCGCCACGCAGGCGGTCATCCGCGATTGAATCTTCAAAATCCGTTGTAAACACGCGATAACGGTAATCCCGGTCAATCATGTGGAGACCGGTCAAGCGCCCGTCCCGGGCGGTAAAATCAACTGAAAACGCTGCGGGCAGGGGCTTTTCATATAACCGATCCCGGTCCGGCCTGCCCTCAGTCAAAGGCATCAAGACCAGATCTCCGTGAAAATAGTTGCGGCCGGAGGCGTAGCGCATGCCCGCCAGATAAGGTGTATCGTTGATCTCCAGGTGACGGATGGGCACGAAATTCAGGGCACCCCGGGCTTCCCAGTTTCCGTCGCTGCGCAAAAACACCAGTGATTCTGTTGATATGTTGGCACCGATTGTCAACCATGAGCCGACCTGGTTGTGGAATACCAGCAGGTGGCCCTCGATGCGCCGGGCTGGCGTAATGGGACGTTTCCATTCCAGGGGCAATGTGATTAAACGCATCATGCGGCGTTCCCGCCACTCAAACACGTCGACTTTATCTGGAGACAAAAAGTAGTGACGCACCTGCCCGTTGGGCTCAGCCCGTGAGCAGACATCCATCAGGAGAGAATCGGCTTCAAGTCGCGCGGTCATGGAGAACCCGGTGCCGGCAAAAACCTGTTCGGGCTGATTGAGGATCCGCAGTTCACCGGCTGGAATTTCTTCTGACACATACCGGACCGCCACCATGCGATCCGCGCGGCGGGAAAACACCGTGATCCCCACACCCACCCGGGTCCCGGAACGAATCATTTTCAGCGCAATCAAAAAACCGATTTCCCTGAGTTGATGAGCCTGGAAGCGGCCGCTGCCGCTGGAAAAGGCCACCATGCGATCATGAAATTCAAAGCTTTTTTGGGGAGTGTTTTCCAGCCCGGAAACCAGCAGTTGGTAGAATTTCTGCACCGCCATATCCGGCCATTCCGTGTGATTTTCAAAAGAGATGACCGTGGCACTTTGATTGTACCTTGAAGCCATGATTTCCGCGATCGCGGCGGCGGTTCTGTCCGCCAGCGCCTGGGATCCCTGGCCCGGAATCACCAGCGGTAACCACACCGCCAACAGCAGGCATCCCAGACGGAACTTCATGTTGTCACGGTCAGTCTTCCGACTGAAGGGTGACAGAGAGCTGGATATCCACTTGAGTGCGTTCATGCCCTTTGGGCAATACCAGGGTAATGGGAATCACGGCTTTGTGGGAAGGATCATCCAGTCGAATATGAATGCCGCCGTTTTCTTTCTCTTCCCAGTAATCGGTGCTGTCCTGCCCACCCGGCTTGTGGGCATCCTCCAACGGAGGTGATGTGGAGTCCGCCTGGTGGTCAAAATCCGGAACTTCAATGGCATCCTCTTCTAGAGGTGACAACACGGCCTCGTCACCCAGGTCGAAGATCGCTTCCTCTTCCTCTCCGGATTCCACTCCCTCGATGGGGCTGTCCAACTCAAAAATATCCTCTGCCTCGGTGTCCGCCACATCCATTTCCGACTCTTCCCCTGAAACCTCCTCAACGGGTTCAGGCGGTTCGGGAGACGACGTGGTGATTTCATCCCGGGAAAACATCACGGTTTTGTCTTTCTGGAATACCGACAAACGGTTTTTCAAAGAGATGACCACCAGGCGCATAATGGTATGCAGGGATTCGATGATTTTGTCGCCCGAAGTGGCCACAGTGGGGAAAAACGGCTTATTGTCACTATTGAGGTCGCGGTTTAACTCATCCACCGGCAGGATTTCGTGCAGATCGCGCTTGTTGTACTGAAGAATAATGGGAATTTCACTGTAAGAGATGTTGTTTAACGCCAGGTTGCGTTTCATATTCTTGAAACTGGCGATATTCTGCTCACGTACCGCCACCTGGGAATCCGCCACAAACACGATCCCGTCCGCTCCCTGCAGAACCAGTTTTCGCGTTGTGTCGTAAGCCACCTGACCGGGCACGGTATACAATTGAATCTTTACCGTGTATTCTCCCAGTTTGCCGATTTCCAATGGCAGGAAATCAAAAAACAGGGTGCGGTCACCATCGGTGTCCAGGGTGATCAGTTTGCCTTTCTTTTTCAGACTGCGACTGGCGTAAATGTAGCGCAGGCAAGTGGTTTTTCCACTCAAAGCAGGGCCATAGTAAACGATCTTGACCGTGATTTCCTTGTTGTTGTAATTGACGAATGCCATGATTAGAAGGGATCACCCTGACTGTCATCGTAGGGAAATTCATTGATATCCTGAACCGGCGGTTCCTGTGGCGCGCCGGCAGTGTTATCTCTGCGACTCCGGCCGGCACCGCCGCCTTCACCCGGGCC
>JAFGNX010000068.1 GCA_016926835.1 Candidatus Aminicenantota bacterium
CTACAGCATCTCGGCGATGCGGACGCGGTCTGGCTTTTGTTCCGAGCCGTCGGGCGATTCTTGACAATTCGACAATTTGACGATAAGTATTAAGCATGCGGCTGTTAAGACGGACACGCCAACTGATCGCTTGCCTAAAGTCTAAACCAGTTGAACATGTTCTGGAACAGGTTTCCTTCAATTCAGCATCCGCATGAAAAGCACGCCTTTTTACACACTTTTTTCAAACAGCATTGCGGTAATGCTGCTTATCGATCCCGAATCACATCGAATTGTCGACGTCAACCCTGCGGCGGAGAAGTTCTACGGCTGGGATCACGAAGTTTTCGTTCAGAAACGCATTGACCAAATAAACACATTATCACGCGAAGAGATCGACAATGAAATGCGAAAAGCACAAGACCGGGTGTGTTCCCACTTCCGCTTTCAACACCGGAAATCCAACGGAGAAGTATGCCCGGTAGAAATAATCAGCAGCAAAGTTGAACTAAACGGCAAAGAGTATCTGCATTCCATTGTCTATGATATTTCCGAAGTGGTCCAAGTCGAAGCAAAACTGCAGGAAAAACATAGACTTCTGCAAGACCTTACGTCACAGGTTCCCGGAGTGGTTTACCAATATCGGCTTTACCCCGACGGTCATTCAGCGTTTCCCTATTCCAGTTCCGGCATATGGGACATATACGAGGTTACCCCAGAACAAGTCCGCGAAGATGCATCGCTGGTTTTCACCCGCATCCATCCCGATGACCTGGATTACATCAGTGACAGCATCAGCAAATCGGCTGAGAACCTGACCACCTACCACAGTGAATTTCGCGTTATGCTTCCCCAACAAGGACTGCAATGGAGGAAATGTGATGCCCGGCCCGAAAGACTGGAGGATGGAAGCACTCTCTGGCACGGCATCATTATCGATATCAGCGAGCAGAAAAGAGCCGATCTAGAGCTGCGCCATTCCCATGAACTCATGCAGTATATCATTGAGCATAATCAAAGTGCAGTGGCCGTGCATGACCGCGAGATGAACTACATTTACGTCAGCAAACGTTACCTGAATGATTACCGCGTTCAAGAGAAAAACATTATTGGGCGCAATCATTACGATGTGTTTCCCGACCTGCCGCAGAAATGGAGAGATGCGCATCAGCGGGCGTTGCAAGGCGAAGTTGTGAGCGCCAACTTCGATTACTATTTCCGCTATGACGGCGAAAAGTTCTGGACCCGCTGGGAGTGCCGCCCCTGGTACCAGACCGACGGCTCAATCGGAGGGGTTATCGTTTACACCGAAGTGATCAATGAACAGATCAAACGCGAGCAGGAGATCAAACTCCTGAACGAACGCCTGGAAATCTTAATCGATGCCCTGAAAGAATTGTCATCGGCCCAGACGGTTGATGCCGTCCAGGAGATCGTCGTGAATTCCGCTCGCAATTTGACCAGATCAGACGGAGCCACAATGGTTCTTCTTGAAAGCGACTTTTGTCATTACGTGGCTGAAAATGCAATCGCTCCACTTTGGAAAGGAAGCCGGTTTCCGATTGATCAATGCATAAGCGGATGGGCAATGGCGCACAAACAGCCGGCCGTGATTAAAGACATCTATGCTGATGCGCGTATTCCAGTTGACGCGTATAAACAGACTTTTGTGAAAAGCCTGGTTTTGGTACCGGTCTACTTGAACAGAACAATCGGCGCAATCGGCAATTATTGGGGGGAATCATACAAGGCTACCAGAATGGAAATCGCCCTGCTGCAGACCCTGGCCGATGCCACGGCACAGGTCCTTGAAAACATCCAACTCAGATTGGGGCTGGAATTGAAAATCAGGGAAAAGACAGCCGAGCTGCAGAAACGCCTTGCTGAACTTGAACGGTTTCACGATGCAACCATAGAACGGGAATTCCGGATCAAAGAGTTACGCGAAGAGATCGATCGTTTAAAATCCAGAGAGGGGAATTCTTGACAGTCCGGTAACTCTATGAAGGTTACTCGCTGCATGGGACGGGGAACTGGTGAAACGTCAAACATACTTCCAGAAAAAAAACCAACGCCCTGTTCAGTTCGGGCCTATTTGGCAGTTGACTTTCGACTCCACTCAACCTACCATCTTCCCGGGCAGAAACTCCGAAGAGACCAGGCACGTCCCGGTACAGTCTGCATTCGGTGAGAACCGGGGAAAATAGAGAGCGATAATGACGGCACCAAACGACAGCGAACAGTTGAAGCGATATGCCGAGGACCTCAACCAGACCATCCGCGAGTTGAAACAAGCCAACGCGAAACTGAGGCGCCAGGTTGAAGTCGAAGAACAGGCAAGAGTGGTTCAGCAGAAAATGATCCATCTCAATAAAATGACCTCTCTGGGTACCCTGGCCGCGGGCATCGCCCATGAAATCAACACACCCATCAGTTACATCCTGGGCAATTCGCAGATTCTCGAGGAATTGTGGCAGGACGTGGAGCGGGTTTTGCGCGAAACCGTGGATAATCCGGAAAAGCTCGTGTTGGCGGGCATTCCCTTTACGGATATCCGCGAGATGATCCCCAAGATGTTGAAAAACAACGTCCAGGGAGCCCGGCAAATCAGCACTATCACTAGCAAACTCAAGGATTTCACCCGCCAGCCGCCTGAGAAAAGGGGCCGGACCGACATCAACCGGGCGCTTGAGTATGCAGTTGCCATCCTGGACAAGAAAATCCGCAAATGTACCAATCATTTCCATTTCAAATTGTCCAGACAATTGCCCCCGGCCAAGGGGAACATCCACGAAATCGAGCAGGTATTCATCAATATCATTCTGAACGCGCTTCAGGCCCTGCCGGATAAGACCTGCGAAGTTTCCGTGTCTTCCGCGTTCGCAAAAAAGAACAACGAGATCATGGTGACCATCAAGGATCAGGGAAGGGGCATGGAACCGGCCGTTCTGGATCGAATCATGGAGCCGTTTTTCACCACACGTGAGAACAGCGACGGAACGGGGCTGGGTATGTATATCGCCTACGCGATCGTTGAAAAAACCGGCGGCAACCTGGAAATTTCCAGCAAACCGGGCATGGGTACGGAAGTGACCGTTTGCCTGCCGGCCGAAAAAATCGAGGCCTGAGCATGCCCCCATCCACAACAAAACAGCCGCTGGTACTCCTGGTGGATGATGAAGACCCCATCCTGATCAGCTACAGCTTCCTGCTGAAAAGCGCCGGTATTCAGCATATCGCCACCCTCAGCGACCCGCGCAGAGTGCTCCCCTTCCTCCAGGAGCATGACGTGGCCGTGGTTGTACTGGATATCGATATGCCATACATGTCCGGCCGGGAATTGCTGGAACGCATCCGCGAGGAACTGCCGTCAATTCCCGTAATCATGGCCACCGCCACCAACGAAGTGGATACGGCCGTGGAATGCCTGCTGCTGGGCGCCAAAGATTACCTGGTGAAACCGGTCGAAAAAAGCCGACTGATTTCCAGTGTTCAGAGGCTGCTCGAAGTCCGCCACCTGGAAAACGAAGTGACCGCCCTGAAAGAGTCACTCCTGTCCCGTGAACTGACGCACCCATCGGCCTTTTCGAACTTCATCACCGTCAGCCCGGAGATGCATTCCCTGTTCAAATACATTGAGGCCATTGCCGACTCCCCTTTCCCGGTCCTTATTCTGGGAGAAACCGGGGTGGGCAAGGAACTGATCGCCCGCGCCATTCATCTCTGCGGCTCCAACACCAATGAACTGGTCGTAGTCAACGTTTCCGGACTGGACGACACCCTGTTTACCGACACGCTTTTCGGCCACACCCGTGGCGCTTTCACGGGAGCGTCCACGTCACGGGAAGGCTTGATCAACCGGGCCGAAGGCGGAACCCTTTTCCTGGATGAGATCGGAGACCTGGGCATACCATCGCAAGTCAAGTTGTTGCGCCTGATCCAGGAAAAGGAATACTATCCGTTGGGGTCCGACATTCCTCACCGAACTGATTGCCGCATCGTGGCCGCCACCAACCGGGATATCCGCACACTCGTGGATAACGATAAGTTCCGCAAGGACCTTTACTACCGCTTCCTTGCCCACCAGATCCATGTCCCTCCGTTGCGGGAACGCAAAGAAGACATACCCGCCCTGTTCTCCCATTTCGTGCAGGAAGCGGCCCGGGATTTAAAAAAGAAAATCCCATCCCATCCGCCGGAACTCATCACCCTGCTCAAAGCCCACGCTTTTCCCGGTAATGTCCGGGAACTCCAGGCCCTGGTTTACGACGCCATGTCCCGCTACGAATCAGGGGTTCTCTCCATGGCCAGCTTCAGGACACTAATCGAAAAGGAAGGCGGCATGGGGCAAATCGAGGTTCCCGAAGAGGACCTCCGGGATCGCATGACTTCTCTGGACGGATTCCCCACACTCAAACAGGCGGAAACGTACCTGATCCTCCGCGCACTCGACCAGGCCGGAGGAAACCAGGGAGTCGCCGCTTCCCTGCTGGGGATTTCGCGACAAGCGCTGAACAAGCGCCTCCAGCGCGATAAAAACCTTAAACCACCTGATAATTAGTGTTCCCGGCCCTGTACATAAACCCATGGATCATGCGGACATGATCCCGCATTTCCATCTTGAAACCACTAACGATGTCATCGGCCCCTTTTTCCAAAGGATCGACAATTTCGTAAAACCGGGAAGATATCAACCCCGTTTCAATGGAAAGAGCCATTCCCAGCGCATCGGCATGGGAAATATCAACGTGCCAGATGTTGCGGATCTGGGCTTTCAGGTAATCCAATCCGGATCTGACGGTTTCCACGGTAAAGCGCATCATGTTGTACCGGTACGCTCCAGCCTCGATCTTACTGAGGCACAACCTCAACCAGTCGGCATACCGCAGTTTGGGCAAAGCCAGATCCAGCCAGAAATCCTGATGTGCGGGAAATTTCACGCTGAAATAGGTATACAACTCGGAAAGACTTTCCTGGTAATCCGCCATCAGGTTGATTTTCTGCTTTTGCCAATTGGATAGCACCATGGCTTCCTCCTTGCGGACGTACAATCCGCCGCAATCCGTCTCGCGGATGCACCATAGTGAGCAAGATGCGTACCAAAACCTGAAAAATCCTCAAACCCTTTCCAGTACAGGTTATCTCGACTCATAGTCGTCCGGATCGACTTGATAAGGGTGTGACAGAAGTTTACGGCAAACCATCAAGGGCAATGCCTGGATTTTTTATGCTGGATTCAAACCATTCCGGCCAAGTCCAGGCATGGGTGACTGCGGGAATTGCTTTTTTGTTTGTAATCGCACTACTTATAGAGTATATGGTATATGAATCTCGAGATTCCCGTGAGTGATCAGAGTCAAGGCATCCTGAATAAGCAAAGAGCAAAATCTCGAAGGGGAGACAAACCGGCATATATTTGGCGGCGACCGCGTCACACACGGCTGATCCTGCTGTTGACGGCTTCGCTGTTGTGGATCAATCATTTCAGCTCAGGCGCGCCCCCGGTTATCCGGGTCGGGGTCTACCAGAACGAACCCAAGATTTATCTGGACAAACTGGGGAATCCGGCGGGAATCTTTGTCGAACTGTTGAACGAGATGTCGCTCAAAGAGGGTTGGAAACTGGATTACGTTCCGTATAATTGGGAGGAATGTATCGAGGCCTTGCAGGATCAACGCATCGATCTGCTTCCCGATGTGGCCTTTTCCCCGCAACGGAACGAAACACTTGACTTCAACAAAATCCCGGTATTTCAAAGCTGGTCTCAGGTGTACACCCGTCCCGGCGCAACCATGGAACGCTTTGCCGATCTGTGCGGCAAGCGCGTTGCATTACTGAAAAGTTCCATTCAGGAAGAAAGATTCGACCAGTTGATGCGCGGCTTCGGATTCAGTTTTTCTAAATTGCCGGTCCCTTCTTTTTCGGAAGCTTTCATTCTGGTTCAAGAAGGCGTCGCGGACGCGGCCATCGTGAACGTGTTTTTCGGCTCCGAAAACTACGCCCGTCACGGCCTGAAGCCGAATCCGGTGTTGATCAACCCGGTATCCCTGTATTTCGCAACAAAGAAAGGGGCGAATCGACAGCTGCTCGCCGCAATCGACAATCACCTGGACAAGTGGATCCGGACTCCGCATTCATTTTATTACCAGCAGTTGGGCGGCTACATGGGGGATTATGCCCAGCAGGTATCATCCGGACCCTTCAAATGGCTGTTGGTGCTGGCCGGGATAATGCTGCTTTCCGCCCTGGGACTGATTCTGGTGTTGATCAGGAAGGCCGTGGCGGCTTCCAGAAACCTGAAAGCCGTCAACCGGCAATTACGGGAGGAGGAGAGCCGATTCAGAAGTTATGTTGAACACTCCCCTTACGCAATCTTCTGTGCCGATGAAAACGGCAATTACACTGATGTGAACCCCGCGGCTGAATTCATCACGGGATATTCGCGACAGGAATTGCTGGGAAAGAACATACTTGATTTGATTCCCGCCAAAACCCGGGGGGAGGCGGGCAACCATTTCAGCCGGGTGCTGACCCGGCAAAAAGCCTCAGGAATCCTTCCTTTCATCAATAAAAACGGCGAGGAGAGATATTGGTCCGTGAACGCGACAAAAATCTCCCGGGACATTAATCTTGCTTTTGTCAGCGACGTCACCGATCACTTCCGGATGGAACAGAAGCTGATGCGAATGAAAGACCAATTGGAACAGGAGGTGGCGGAAAAAACCCGGGAACTGCAGGACCGAATAGCGGAACTGGAACATTTCCACGATGTCACCATTGAACGGGAGTTGCGCATGAATGAACTCCGAGATAGAATCAGGCTGTTAGAGAAAAAAAAGACATGACAACGACCACCCGTACACTTGTCACGATTTCTTTCATGTTGATTCTTACCGTTGGCCTGACCGCCCAGACCGCCAAAGACCCCTCAAATCGATCCCACCCGAAGCGCATTGTAAAAATCGCCTCGGAACCCGATTATCCCCCCTTTTGCATGGTGGATAAAAACGGAGAAGCCACGGGCTTCTCTGTCGAGCTTTTCAAGGCCGCGGCCCGGGCGGTGAAACTCACCGTCCACACCCGCATTGGAATTTGGGAACAGATCAAAGCGGACCTGCTCAAGGGAAAAATCGACGCCCTGCCCCTGGTGGGGCGAACCCCTGAAAGAGAAGAGTTTTATGACTTCACCATGCCGTATATTTCTCTCCACGGAGCGGTATTCGTGCGCAAAGGGACAAAGGGAATCCACTCGCAGGTGGATTTAAAACATAAACGCATCGCGGTGATGAAGGGCGACAACGCCGAAGAATACCTGCGGAGAGAGGCGATTTCGGACACACTTTACACCACCCACACCTTTGAAGATGCGTTCCGGAAACTGGAAAAAGGAGATGTGGACGCCGTGGTAACCCAGCGCGTCATGGGGCTTCACCTGCTGCGTAAACTGGGAATCTCTTCGATCCATCCGCTGGATTTTCAGCTCCCCAGTTTCCGCCAGGATTTCTGCTTTGCCGTGCGCAAAGGAGACACACGCCTGCTTGAACGCTTGAATGAAGGCCTTTCCATAGTAATCGCCAACGATACGTACCAGCGCATCCGTGACAACTGGTTTGGTCCGGATACAGAGCAGACGATTACAACCAGGGAAATCATCAGCAGGATTCTGCCCATTCTTCTTCCGCTACTCATTCTGATTGCATCCGCAGCAATCTTTTTTCTCAGAAAAGAAGTAAAACGCCGTACCCGGGACCTGCAACAGGAAATCGCTGAACGGGAAAAAACCGAAACCCAGCTGCGCCGGATTACCGACAACATTACCGACGTGGTGTTTACCACGGACCTGAACCTGGATACGACCTATATCTCTCCCTCCGTTCAAAACCTGGTGGGGATCCCGGCCGCGGACTACATCCACAAACGCTTGGAAGAAAGGCATCCCCCGGAGACCCTGCAAAAAATACAATCCATGTTGCACGAAGAACTGGAAAAGGA
>JAFGNX010000069.1 GCA_016926835.1 Candidatus Aminicenantota bacterium
AAATATTCATAAGCGTTGATTTTCCTGAACCGGAAGCCCCCATGATGGCGACGAATTCTCCGGAATGGATTTTTAGGTCCACCCCCCGCAGGGCGGGAACGCGCACAATCCCCATGATGTACGTTTTTTCAATACCTTTCAGTTCGATGGCGTTCATGGTCTGAATCCGCCCCCTACCGGGGCCTTCCTCCCCGCGGCGGTCCACCCATCATGAAGGGATTGCGCCGGTTGTTGTTCAGGGCGGCAGGCGGGTTGGCGAACTTTGTGACCACCCGGGTTCCTTCCTCCAGCATGCGGGATGCAACCACCTCGGTATGGGATGTATCGGCCGCGCCCTTGCGAAAGAAAACGATGCGGAGCTTCTCTTTTTCCAGAGGTACAAAAACGTAACCCATCTGCTTTCGCGCATTTTCCGGAGCACCCGTTGCAGAGGGGGCTGCTTTTCCGGAACTGGCGGTCGCGGAGTCGGGAGCCTGGGCGCGCTCAATTTCAATTCCTTCCGACGGACGTAGGTTCAGGGCGCTGTTTGGCACCATCAGTACGTTCTCTTTGTATTCGACCATGAAATCCACCGTGGCGGTCATACCGGGCAAAAGTACCCGGTCGCGGTTTTCCGCGTCCACAACCACCGTGTAGTTGACTACGTTGTTGATGGTAGTCGGTTGCAGACGGATCTGGCGGACCGTGCCGGTGAATCGGCGGTCCGGATAGGATTGAACGGTGAAGCGGGTTTGCTGACCCTGGCGGATGAGGCCGATGTCGCTTTCATCCACCAAGGCTTCAATCTGCATCTTGGTCAGGTCGCGGGCGATAAGAAAGAGTTTTGGTGCCTGGAAACTGGCGGCAATGGTCTGGCCCTCGTCTACCGTGCGTTCAATTACAGTTCCATTCATGGGCGAGCGGATTTCCGTGTAGCCCAGGTTGGTTAGAGCGCGCTTCAAGGCGGCCTGGGCGCTTTTCAGGTTGGCGCGGGCCGTGGCTGCCTGGGTTTCCCACTGCAGGAACTCTGATTGAGAAATATGTCCATTTTCGAAAAGCGGGCGATTGCGCTCCAGTTCCGTTTCCAGTCTTTCCAGTTCAGCTGCGGCGCTGTCCACCCTGGCCTGGGCTTCCTGCACGGAAACCCGGAAAGGGGTTTTGTCCAGTACGGCCAGCAATTGTCCCTTGGTGACGGAACTGTTGAAATCCACCAGGAGTTTTTCAATGATGCCGGAAACCTGGGCCCCCACTTCCACTGTCTCCAGGGCGCTGAGCGCACCCGTTGCGGAAACCGTGTTTTCTATGTTGCCTCGGGTCAGGGCGGTTGTCGTGTAAAGGGCATCATCGGATTTCTCTTTTTCGGGCCTCAGCCACACAATCAACAGCACGATAATTATTGCAACAATGCTGATCCGTATCCAGTGTTTTCGTTTCATTCATCTTCTCCTTGTGCTGCGGGTGCGGCAGCATGATCCATAGACGATTCAGTGACCAGGGCCAGCAGGCTCTCTTCATCTCCCCGGCTGTAGAGGATTTCCAGGCCGCGAAGCAGCAGGGTGTAACGCGACGCCACGTGATTGTAGCGGGCTTGCCTGTACAGGGCCCTTGACTGGCTGACTTCAGACAGGGTGGCGGCATTCGCGCGGTACCGGTCTTCTACACTGTCCAGGGCGGCCATGGCGTATTTCAATTGGGTGTTGGCGCTGGTCAGTTGTCTGGACGCGCTTTCAAAATTCAACTCAGCCTGGCGGACTTCGGCGGCGACCTGGCGACGCTGACGCTCAAGGTTTACTTTTTCGTTATCCAATTGGATTTTTGCCGCGGCCACTTCCTGCCGGGTCTGGCCGCGGTCAAACAGGGGAACAGCCAGGTTCAGGCTGATACTTGCCGACAGGTTGCGATCCAGCAGTTGGTCTTCCAGATCCGATCCCGGAATGGCGCTGGAATAAGAACTTCCCACACCCGCCGAGGCGGACAGCCGCGGGTAATAACCGGAACGCGCGGCACGGACCGAGTAGCGTGCGGAAGCCACACGGTTTTCCTGGGCCGCGAGGTCCGGCCGGTCCATGATTTCCGCCGCTGCTGTGGAAGGATCTTCCAGAACGGCGCGGAGTTTCATCACCATCCGATCTACCGGCGGTTCTTTAAGCCGGACCTCCAGGCCGGGATCCATACCCAGGGATTGCAGCAGGGCAATTGTTGCTTCCTGGTAGGAACGTTGCGCTTCCTGCAATCGGTATTCAGAGGCGGCGATTTCAGCCTGTTGCTGATAAAGGTCCGCTACTGAGCGTCGCCCGGCCTGGTAAAACGCGCTGACTTGCTTTAAAAGCGCTGACTGGGCTTTGTGATTTTCCATTTCCACGGACATGAAGCTGAGGGATGTGAGGGAACGAACGAATTCACTGGCCACGGAGTATGCGATGCCCTGGCGCGTACGTGACAACTCAGCCTGAGCGGCATCCCGGTTTTCCCGCGCTTGGTAGAGGGTGGACGTATTGGCAAAACCGTTGAAAAGCGTCAGGCTGGAAGAGAGGTTCAGGCTGAACCGGGTATAAGCGGAAGCCGTGTAGTCTCCACTCACCGGATCCACCGATTTTCCCGCCTGGCGGTTGCCGGATGAAGAGAGGCTGAGATCGGGAAGAAACGATCCGCGCTGTTTTTTCCATGCGATATCAGTGCTGCGGGAGCGATTTGCCGCCAACAACAGGTCGGGGTTCTGTTCCAGAGCGATATCTATCGCTTGCTGCAACGAGAGTGTTTTTTCGGGCAATGACGCGCCATGAAGAGATGCCGTTGCCGTTCCCGCCAGTCCCAGGATAACAAAAAGCCCGATGATGCGTGAACAGGTTTTGCTGACAATCGCGATCATGTGTCCTCCCAATTGGCCGAATTGAATTTCATGCCAGTACAGTTGAATACTGGTCGGATGTTGCCGGAACATGTTGGAATAGTGACAAAATGTAACATCACTGAATCAGGCCGGAAACTCGAAGGTAACCGTCGTGCCCTGGCCGGGCCGGCTGTCAACGTGGATGGTGCCACCATGGGCCTGCATGATTTTCCAGCACATGTTCATGCCCAGGCCGTATCCGCCGGTCAGCTTGCTGCGCGAGCGGTCGGCGCGGTAAAAAGGCTCAAAAATATGGTTGACTTCCTCTGGAGTCATGCCGCTGCCGAAATCGCGTATCCAGATACGAATTCCACTCTCGCTTCGCGCTGCCGACAGTTCCACGGGATGAGCGGAGTTTCTGGAATGGCGCAGGGCGTTATCAAGAATATTGCGCAGCAGAATGCGCAGCCGTTCGGCGTCCGCATGGACCCGCAGGTCATTGGGGACATCTTGCCATTGGATTCCAGGCGGCCGGCCTTCCAGGGCCGTTCCCACCTCAGTGATGACTTCCCGCAGGGGAACGGATGTCAACTGCAGGCTGCCGTGGGGATTTTCGAGACGTTCAGTCTCCAGGATGGCCGTTACCATGCGTTCCACATCCTCGACGTCCTCCAGGATGGTCTGGCGGGGTTCGCCCGGATCCAAAAACTCAAGTGCCAGTTTGATTCGAGTCAGTGGAGAACGCATCTCATGACTCACATCCAGCAGCAGGCGGTCCCGGGAACGGATCATTTCCCGGATGCGGTCGGACATGCGGTTGAACGATCGGATCAACTCCCCCAGTTCATCCTGCCTTCTGGACTGCATGCGGAAGTCGATCTGGCCGGAACCCAATTTAACGATGCCTTCACGCAGGGTGCGGATGGGACGCAACAGGGCCTGGATCAGGAACCAGATGCCGATGATCAAGAGCACCGCCAGTACGGAAACAGAGAGGATCAACTGATTGACGCGGTGATGAAACCCCTTTTTCCATGGTCGCAGCAAAAAGAGCAGGTTTCCCCCTTCCACGGGAATGCGGGCGCACAATCCGTAAGGTGTGAATCCCGCGGTCGCGCCGCCCATTCCCTTCAGGCTGACCAGTTCATGACGGGCGAGGGCCTCCATTTCTTCATGGGTGGACCAGCCGTTGCCGGCGGATTCATAGCGAATTTGCAAGTGGAGATGTCGGGCCAGGTCCTGTGCCCGCTCAAGCGCCGGCGGGTTTCCCAAATCGCGGGCGACCAGCTGGGCGTAAGTGACTGAGTGAGTCAGGATACTCTCAAAGCGCATGGGAGGTTTAAAGAGCAGGCGGTGTGCCCCGGCAATGAAAAGGATCATCAACACCAGTGCCATGGAAAATATCAACAGGATCTTCAGGAACAGGGAGGCGCGGAGTCGTTCAATGATCCGCATTGTCAGGATTCCCCGCCCACGTACACGTATCCGGCTCCCCAGACGGTTTTGATCAGACGGGGAGAACGCGCGTCGTCTCCGAGTTTCTGTCGCAATCGACTGATCAACACGTCCACGGAACGGCTCTCCCCATCGTCCTGAATGTCCCAGAGGTGTTCCATGATCTGGTCGCGGGAGTAGACCACTCCCGGCCGCCGGGTCAGCAGCGCCAGGGTCTCAAACTCAGCGCCCGTCATGCTGATTTCTCTTTCCGCCAGTTGAACCTGGCGTTTTTCCAGGTCCATGCACAGGTCACCCACGCGGCGGGTGCGGGAGGGGCTTTCTCCCCGGGCCCGCCTCAGGATGGTCTGAATTCTGGCAACCAGTTCCCTGGGTTCAAAGGGCTTGGGCAGGTAGTCATCAGCGCCGATTTCCAAACCGACGATGCGATCCGTCACCTCACCCCGGGCGGTGAGCATGATCACCGGGACTGAACTGGTACGGCGGATGGTACGGCAAACCTCAAAACCGTCCATGTCCGGGAGCATGACATCCAGGATTACCAGGTCTGGAGAGTAGCGTTGCAAGGCTTCCAAACCATCCCGAGGATGGTCATGGGATTGCACCTGGAATCCAAACCGGGCCAGGTAACTCTCCAGAAGGTGATTGAGTTTTCGGTCATCATCGATGACCAGAATTTTTGCATTCATGCCGGTTTTCTCTCGTTTCAGAGTCAGTATAGTGTATGCCTGTATCCCGGCAATTGCAAAAATGTAACAAAGTGTGATTGCGTGATTGGATGCCTACTTGTCCAGTATGTACTTGCGCACTGCGCGGTTGTGCTCCTGCAGGGTGCGCGAGAAGTGGTGGGTGCGGCCATCCTTGGAAACGAAATACAGGAAGTTGGTGCTTTCGGGGTACAGGGCCGCTTCAATGGACGCAATGCCCGGACTGCAGATCGGTCCCGGCGGCAGACCCGCGTTCAGGCGGGTGTTGAATGGGGAATCGTACTTTAATTCAGCCCAACCCAGTTTCCCGCGCCATTTGCCGTCCCGTTTCAATGCATAAATGATGGTTGGATCACAGGCCAGGGGCATGCCGATGCGCAGGCGGTTGTGAAAAACGGATGAAATCAGGAAGCGTTCGCTGCGGTCCGCGGTTTCCTTTTCGATCAGGGAAGCCAGGGTAACCACCTGGCGAACCGTGAGTTTCATTTCGTGGCTGCGCCATTCCAGGGTGCGATTAAAGCGTTCGCGGAAGTGTTCGACCATGAGCGATACCATGGCCGGGGCGTCCAGTGTGGCCGGCACGTGATACGTATCGGGGTAAAGGTATCCCTCCAGGTCACTCGCTTCTGCATCCAGGTCCCGAATCGGGGCGGGGTCCTTGGCGGTTTCCAGAAAGGCTTTGCGGTCGATATCCAATTGCGTACACACGGCGTCAGCTGTTTCCGGGAGGGTCAGACCTTCGGTGACGGTGACCTTGTGCAGAACAACCTGGCCTTGATGGAGTTTGCATATGACCTGCTTCATGGTCAAGGGCCTGGTGAAACGGTATTCCCCGGTCTTGAACACGGTGCCCCGGTGAAACAGGCGGTAATAGACCAGAAACCATGTCCGGCTGGAGATCACACCGTGGTGTTCCAGCCGTTCCGCTGTTACGGAGACGGGTTCACCGGGGGGGATCTGCAGGGTGAGACTTCCCGCATAGGCCTGAAAGGGGCGGAATACCTGGCGCCATGCCTGCCAGCCGATCCAGGCGCACAGGATAAGAACCACAATCAGCAGGATAGTGATCAGTTTTTTCATTGAGACTCCAGGAAGTCGTTCAAGAACACCATGGCGGCCACGGAATCAACCATGGCCTTGCGTTTGAAGGGGTCAGATTCCTGATCGGACAGTAAACGGTCGGCTTCGACGCTGGTCAGGCGTTCGTCCTGCCAGTCCAGCGGCAGTTTCAGTTGCTTGCGCAGGTGGTTGGCGAAGTTCTCGACCGCGGCCTGCATCCGGCCCGGGCTTCCGTCCATGTTCAAGGGACGCCCGAAAAGCAGAGACTCGACCCCATACTCTCTTTGCAGGCGCCTCAGGTAATCAACGTCGTGAGCCAGATCACGGCGCCGGAGCGGGGGAAGGGGAACAGCGGTACGCAACTCCGTATTGCCCAGGGCAAGCCCCAACCTGCGGGTGCCGAAATCGATGGCCAAGACGATCACTCCCGGATGCCCCCGTCAACCTGGCGTGCCATGCCGTAGTCGATGAGCCGGGTTATCAGAGATTGAAACGAGTAACCTTCGAGAAGAAAGAGTTTGGGGAACATGCTGATCTCCGTGAATCCGGGCATGGTGTTGATTTCGTTGACCAGGATCCGCCCTCCGGGCTCTTCGAGGAAAAAATCCACGCGGCTGAGGCCGAAGAGATTCAGGCAGCGAAAGGCCCGGGCGGCCAGGTCCCGAATCTGCTTAGTGGTATCCGGCGGTAAAGCGGCGGGAATGGTGAAGCTGGTTTTGCCGTCAAGGTATTTATCCGCGTAGTCATAGAATTCGTTGTAGGGCGTCAGCTCTCCGGGCGGGGAAACCTCGAGTGAGTCATTTCCCATGACCGCAACTTCGATTTCTCTTCCCTGAATCCCCTGCTCAACGATGATGCGCGAGTCGTGTCTGAAGGCCAGGTCCACGGCTTCCGCCAGATCCGCGGCGTTCTTTACCTTGGTGATGCCCACGGATGATCCCAGATTGCAGGGCTTGACGAAGACCGGCCAGGCGAGGTGTTTCGTAACATTGCGGTGGATCTCTTCGATATGGTTGCGTGCAAATACCAGGAAATCTGGGGTATCAATACCCGCGGCTCGAAACAGGGTTTTGGCTGTCCCCTTGTCCATTGCCAGCGCCGATCCCATACTGCCGGCGCCCACAAAAGGGATGCCTTCCAGTTCCAGCAAGGCGGGGACGCGTCCATCCTCGCCATTGGGGCCGTGGAGAACGGGAAAGCAGATATC
>JAFGNX010000003.1 GCA_016926835.1 Candidatus Aminicenantota bacterium
AAACACCAGGCGGTAGTTTCCCCAGAAAAGATCGGGGTGCAGCAAGATATCGCCGGGATCCACAAACAAGGCTCCCAACAGGCTCAGTCCGTGGGTAATGGCCTGGCAGACCAGCGGGCGGCTGATGGGCTTCTGCCCCAGAGTGGGGTTCTTTTCCAGCAGGCGTTCGGCCCAGCGGTCACGCAGGGCCGGCAACCCGGGGCTGGGGGCATAGGGGAACGCCTCTTCCGGTTTCAGGTTTAGATGCTTGGCAATGGCGTTCAGGCGCAGGGGGCTGCCGTCTTCCTCCAGGGCCGTGCCGATGGTGGCGTTGATGGCGCAGCCTGCCGCCTCAGCGCCCTGGGCCAGGATGCCGGAACGGGGAAAATAGATGCTGCGGCCCTTGCCGGAAAGCAGGTGAAGAACCGTGGGTGAATGGGTTTCAATGGTACGGTTGAGCTCGGTCGCCCGGGGATGAATCTCTTTCATGCGTCGCCTCGCGGGTTGGGAATCAAGGCATTATTCTACTCTCCATGGCGGGTGAAGGCAAGGATATCACGACAGGATGTTACGAACGGATCAGGGCTTGTTGCGGATGCGCAGTTCCGTTCCGGGGAACGCTTTCATGGCGGTTATCAGTTCATCCAGGTCCGTGGTGCCGAACGCGAAGTGATAGGGGTAGAGTACGGCCGGCTTCAAGGCTTTTACCGCGTCTGTAACCATCTTTGCGTCCATGGTGTAGGGCAGGTTGATGGGCAGGAACGCGATATCGATTTCTTCAAGCGCCTTCATTTCCGGCGTGTTTTCCGTATCCCCGGCCACGTAAACCCGGGTATCGCCGAATTCCAGCACGTAACCGTTGCCCTCGCCTTTGGGATGATAGGGGGTGCCGTCTTTTCGCTTGTGCACCAGGTTGTAGGCGGGGACTGCGGTGATGTGAATCCCGTCCAGCTTGCGGGTATCCCCGTTGGCCATGGCTTCCGCGCCCGGCAGATCGTTCAGGCAGCCGGCGGCGCAGAGGATGCGCGTTTCCGGTTTGCGGATCTGTTTGATCGCCGAGGTGTCCAGGTGGTCGCCGTGTTGGTGGGTGACAAGGATCAGGTCGGCATCGGGCAGGGCGGCGTAGTCCGCCATGCGGGAATAGGGATCCACGTGGATCACCATGTCGTTGAATGAAAACATGAGTGAGGCATGTCCCAGGCATTTGATTTGCAGGAGGCCGGCTGATGTCTTTATCTCATCCGCGGCCCCGGCGGGTAATATTGAACAGAAAAAAATCATCATGATGATACTCCCGATTGTTTTTGCCATTTCCGCCTCCTCGTTGTTGCAGTCTCACTGTACCGCCTTGCGAATGAGACTTCAAGGGCGCGTGACATCCGGGATTCGTGGTTTCCCTTTTCTTTTTTGCGTGGATTTGATAATCTCTGAACCTGAGGGAACCCGGAGCCCGTCCGGGAGAAAGGAACACGTTTTACCGGGTAACTTGGAGGAACGATGAAGGAAACACTAGCCGCGCTGGTCGATCCGGCCGTTGTGGATCGCCGCATCGAAAGCATGGGAATTTCCGACCTGGGCCGTGCATCAATCCGCGAAATCAAAAAACTGGTGGATGACATCCAAAAAGAATCCGGCGTTGCATTCGTGCGCATGGAGATGGGCATTCCCGGCCTGCCCGCTGTCCCCATCGGCGTGGAAGCGCAGGCAAATGCCCTGAAAAACGGGGTGGCGTCGCTGTACCCCGACATCCAGGGAGTACCGGATCTCAAAAAAGAGATTTCCCGTTTTGTCCGCAATTTCCTGGACATCGGGGTTTCGCCTGAGCACTGCCTGCCCACGGTAGGGTCCATGATGGGAAGCCTGGTGGCCATGCTGACCGTCAACCGCATGCACGCGGAGCGGGAAGGCACTTTGTTTATCGATCCCGGCTTTCCCGTACACAAGCAGCAATGCCGTCTCCTGGGTCACGAGTTCAAGTCTTTCGATGTCTATGATTATCGTGGACCCCGGCTACGAAACAAGCTGGAGTCGATACTGGCAAGCGGAAAGGTTTCTTCGATCCTTTATTCCAATCCCAACAACCCCGCCTGGATCTGTTTCACCGAAGATGAACTGAAAATCATCGGTGAAATGGCCAAGGCTCACGATGTGGTGGTCATCGAAGACCTGGCCTACTTCGGCATGGATTTCCGTCGCGACTACTCCCGACCCGGTCAGCCGCCGTTTCAACCCACGGTGGCCCGCTATACCGACAATTTCATGTTGCTGATTTCCAGTTCCAAGGCGTTCAGTTACGCGGGAGAACGAATCGGCATGCTGGTGGTGGGAGACCAGCTCTGGCAACGGCGGGAACCGGACCTGAAACGTTATTTCGCCTCGGATCTTCTGGGACATGCCATCCTCTTCGGCACCATGTACGCCATCACCGCCGGCACTTCCCACTCCGCCCAGTACGGACTGGCCGCCATTCTGAAAGCCGTCAACGACGGGAAATACAATTTCGTAGAAAACGTACGTGAATACGGTGAGAAGGCGCGGATCATGAAGCGTATGTTGACCGAAAACGGGTTTTACCTGGTCTACGATCGGGATCTGGACGAACCGCTGGGCGACGGGTTCTACTTTACCTTCGCCTACCCGGGCATGAGCGGCGGAGAACTGTTACGCAACCTGATTTGCTACGGCATCAGCGCCATCACCCTGGGCATCACCGGTAGTACCCGCACGGAAGGCATCCGGGCGTGTACGTCGCTGGTGCGGCGGGATCAGCTCCCGGAACTGGAGGAGCGGGTGAAGCGTTTTCACCGGGATTTTTCCGCCCGGAGTTGATCCCGGACCGGGAAGATTTGCGAAGGGCACCTTTCCACTGACGGGCACCGGCTTTCCTTTGGCAAAAGACAGAAAAGGAGAAAGCCATGAGTTATGAAATGTCAAAGCTGGCCGGCCGGCTGGTGAGTTCGGAAATCCGTGAGTTGCTCAAGATGACCCGTAAACCTGGAGTGATCTCATTCGGCGGCGGCCTGCCGGACCCGGCATTGTTTCCTGTTGACGACATTATTCAGATTACGGAGCAGGTTCTGCGGGAAAAGGGATACCTGGCCCTGCAATACGGTCCCACCATTGGTGAACCCGAGTTTATCGAGGCCCTGGTGCAACACCAGGCGGACTTCGGCGAGGTTGTGGCCCCCGAACAGGTCTGCGTGACCTCTTCGTCCCAGCAGGGCATTGATCTGTTGACCCTGCTGTTTCTGGATGAAAACAGCCCGGTGGTCCTGGAAAAGCCGTCCTACCTGGGATCGATCCAGGCATTCCGTCGCGCCGGCGCGGACATGCGCGGCGTGCCCATGGATGATGACGGCCTGCGCACCGATCTCCTCGAAGAAGTGCTGGACCAGATCGAAAAAGAGGGCAAACGCGCGCGTTTCATCTATGTCATCCCGGATTTTCAAAATCCCGCCGGGGTCAGCATGAGCATGGAACGTCGTGGTCATTTGCTGCGGATCGCGGAAGCGCGCAATATCCCGATAGTGGAGGATTCACCTTACCGCGAGCTGACATTCGCGGGTGAGCCCCTGCCCAGCCTGTGGACGCTGGCAAAAGGCAGAGGCATTATCGGCATGAAAACCTTTTCCAAGATGCTATTTCCCGGCATGCGCATGGGCTGGTTGCAGGGTGAACCCGAGCTGATCACAAAAATCGCCATGGTTAAACAGTCGGTGGACCTGTGCACGCCTTCTTTCACCCAGTTGATCCTGGCCGAATTTATCCGCAGGGGCAGGATGCGCAAAGGAATCGAGGCTTCCCGTGAGTGTTATCGGCCCAAGCTGGAAGCCATGCTGGAAGCCCTGAAAACCCACATGCCCGAGGGCGTCACCTGGTCGACTCCCGGAGGCGGGATGTTCCTGTGGGTACGGTTGCCGGAACAGGTGGATGCCAAGGCGATCTTTCCGCAGGCGATCGAAAACAAGGTGGCCTATGTGATCGGCAAGGCCTTCCACTGCGACGGTTCGGGCCACAACAGCCTTCGCCTCAATTACTCTTTCCCGTCAGTGGAACAGATCCGTGAGGGCATCCGCCGCCTGGCAACGGTGATCAAACAGGCCCTGACTTAGTTTTCGCCCAGCGTCACGTCTACAAGGAAACGGTTGTCCCCTTCGGGGCGGGTTTCCAGGACCTGCATTTGCGGTTTGGTGTCGGCCACGGCCACGTCCATGATGTAGGGCAGCATGGGCTCCAGCATGTTCAGGTCCTCCGCCGTGCCGCTGACCGTCCAGGCGGCAACTGGAGTGCGCAGCGATGTCTGGTGCAGGGTTTTGTGACCCCGCACCGCGGAAACGACTTCCACGGCCGCGGCAAAGGCTCCCGGATTCTCGGGGGGGGCCACGGCATCCACTTCCTTTTCCGCGGGCCAGGCGGCCGTGTGGATCGACCCGTCATCACTGTAGCGCCAGGACCAGACCTCTTCAGTGATGTAAGGCATGAAGGGGGCGAACAGGCGCAGGAAGGTGCGCAGCGACCAGTCCAGTACGGCCAGGGCGGAACAGCTTTCCGGCGTGGCGCCGGCGTCGTAAGCCTTGGTTTTGACGAGTTCCAGGTAGTTGTCGCAGAAGTTCCAGAAGGTGTCTTCCACCGCGGACAGACAGGCGGTGTAGTCGTAATTTTGCAGGGAGCGGGTAGCTGCGGCGATTGTGTCGCGCAAAATTCCGACCCAGGCGCGATCGGGTTCCGCCGTCACCATGGAGAGGTCGAAGACGTTGTCAGCCTCGAGGGCACCGTCCAACTGGCTCAACACGAACTTGCTGGCGTTGAACAACTTGATCACCAGTTTGCGCCCGATCTTGAACAGGGTTTCATCAAATGTGGAATCCACGCCCAGGCGGCCGCGGCTGGCCCAGTAGCGGAATACGTCCGCGGACTGGGCATCCAGCAGGGATTCCGGGGTCATGACATTGCCCTTGGACTTGCTCATTTTCTTGCGGTCCGGGTCCAGGATAAAGCCGCTGATGGCCGCGTGTTTCCAGGGAATGTCCTGGTGGTGCATCCAGGCCTTGGCGATGGTGTAAAACGCCCAGGTGCGAATGATGTCGTGGGCCTGGGGGCGGAGATCCGCCGGGAAAAGCCGCGCGTGACGTTCCGGATCGATCCCCCAGTAACTGGAGATCTGCGGGGTCAGTGAAGAGGTGTTCCAGGTATCCATCACGTCTTCTTCACCGCTGAATCCGTCCGGTTGATTGCGCTGTTCTTCAAAATAGCCGGGGGGGGCATCGATCAGGGGATCCACCGGCAACTGTTCACGGTTCGGGAACAGGGGACGGCTGAAATCGGTACGGCCGGAACCATCCACGCTGTACCACACGGGGATGGGTACACCGAAGTAGCGCTGGCGGCTGATGCACCACTCCTGGTTCAGTCCTTCCACCCAGTGGTCGTAACGCGCGCGCATGAAAGCGGGATGCCACTGGATGCGGGCTCCCTGGGCCAGCAGATCCTCTTTGATGTCCAGGATGCGGATGAACCACTGGCGGGTAGGGATGAACTCCAGCGGGCGGTCGCCCTTTTCATAGAAACG
>JAFGNX010000070.1 GCA_016926835.1 Candidatus Aminicenantota bacterium
CTTGAAAAGTGGAGCCACCGCAAAAAGTACGATCGCCTGGGAGAGGGCCGCCTGACTTTCAATATCCTCGGCAAAGAGATGCCCATGTTCGTAATTCCAGTGGCGCCGGGACGCAATGTGTCTACCCTGGTTGAAGTTGCGGTTAAATACTATATGTCCCGCAAAAACGGCAGTAAGTCGTTCATCGAATACCTTGACGAGCAACAAAATGAATCAGAAAACGGCTAAACCCATCCGCAGTTTGTTGATCACCCATGGTCAGCTTGGCCTGGAATTGAAAGACATCGCGGAAAAAATTCTCGAACGAAATCTGGATATCGAGACGATCAGCATTCTCTGGGGAGAAGATGGCAGCCGCATCCTGAGTAAAATCGAGGCTTTCATGAAACGCCATTC
Source organism: Candidatus Aminicenantota bacterium (assembly GCA_016926835.1). Lineage (GTDB taxonomy): Bacteria > Acidobacteriota > Aminicenantia > UBA2199 > UBA2199 > UBA876. The sequence continues at coordinate 397 of JAFGNX010000070.1, forward strand.
CGATGGCCCCATTGTCATCTTTACGGACATGTTCGGGGGTTCCCCATCCAACGTCTGTTTTCCCTTTATCAGCCCGGACGTGGAAGTCATCACCGGGATCAACCTTCCGGGACTGTTGAAATTCCTGACATATCGCGAAAAAGAAATTCCCTTTACGGAACTGGTACAAATCATCCGCAAAGGCGCAATCGACGGCATCAATGTTATGGGTGAATACCTAGGAGAAAAATCCCATGGTCGAAGAAAAAGTTGAAATATCAAACAAACTGGGTCTCCATGCCCGCGCAGCCGCCAAACTTTCCCACCTGGCAAACAGTTTCCAATCCGACATTTTTTTGATCTACAACAGTGACCGTGTAAATGCCAAAAGCCTTCTGGGCATCCTCACCCTGGCGGCATCCGTAGGCACTTCCATCACCATATCCGCAGCCGGTAAGGATGAGCAGGAGGCAGTAACCACGCTGGCGGATTTGTTCCATCGCAAATTCGATGAGGAAAACTAAATGGTGAATTCAGAATCGTGATTAAACTCAATGGAAAATCCGTCTCCCCCGGAATCGCCACTGCGGAAGCCTACGTTTACAACCCGGGCAACCACATTGTTCCCCGGCGTTCCATCAGCGGAAAAGAACACGACTCCGAGTCCAGGCGTCTGCAACGCTCAATTCAGACTACACGCAGACAGCTCAAGGCCATTGCCGGCAACCTCAAAGATGCCATGGGAGACGACTCCGCCCTGATCATAGGAACCCAATCTCAGTTGTTGGATGAGGGTAACCTTGTGGCTGAAATTGAAAAAACCATCCGCGCAGACCATATTAATGTCGAATGGGCGCTAACCCGGATTGAGGACAAATACACCAAAATATTCCAGCGTATCCAGGATCCCACTTTCCGCGAACGTGTAAACGATATCTCTGATCTTCTGCAACGTCTGCAACGGAACCTGAGACGCAACAAGGGCAAATCAACCCCGTCTCTGAGCAACGTGATTCTGGTGGCACGTGACATCGCTCCGTCGGAAGCAGCCTATCTGATGTCACGTGGCAACCTGAGGGGGCTGGTCTTATCGGAAGGCGGTGAAACCTCTCACACGGTGATCCTGGCACGTACCCTCGAGATCCCCGCAGTCATGAATGTTGAACGGGCACATACGCGAATCCGCTCCGGTGACGCACTGATTGTAGATGGCTTGTCCGGAGAAGTCCTGATTAATCCGGATAACCGCACGCGCCAGTCTTACCATATCAAACAGGAGAAATACGCCAGTTATCTGGAGCGCAGCCGCCAGGTCCTGACCTTGCCCGACCGTACCCTGGATGGGCGGGATTTCACCCTTTCCGCCAATATCGAGTTGCCCATGGAAGTCGATCTGCTGCAGTCCTACGGATCGGTGGGCATCGGTCTGTTTCGTACCGAATTTTTGCTAACCGACCCCGGAGTCGCAGGCTCCGAGGAAGAGCAATTCCAGATTTACCGCAACCTGGCCCGGCGTGTTTATCCCAAACCCCTGATTCTGCGTACCTTTGACGTGGGAAGGGACAAGCAATACGGAACCTTTGCTCAGCATCCGGAGCCCAATCCGGCTCTGGGCACCATGGCGGTACGCCTTTTCCTGAAAGACCCCGAATTTTTCCGCATCCAGATCAAAGCCGCCTTGAGAGCGAATGAAAGCGGCAACCTGCGTATCCTGTTTCCCATGGTGACGGAGATCGAAGAGATCCATTCCCTTCGTCGCATTGTGGGTGAGTGCCGGGAAGAACTAGAGAAGGAAGGCAAGAAAACCCTGCGTGAAACTCCTCTCGGCATTATGGTAGAGATCCCCGGAGCGATCCACTTGATACCTCACCTCGAAAACGCTGTGGATTTTCTTTCCGTCGGCACCAACGACCTGATCCAGTATCTTCTGGCAGTGGATCGCAATAATCCATCAGTTTCCCATCTCTACAACCCTTTCCACCCGGCGGTGATCCGCAGCCTCTTGGAGATCAGCTCGGCCGCCACAGCCATCAACAAAGAAATCAATGTGTGTGGCGAACTGGCCGGCCAGGGGTTTACCGCGCTCATGCTTCTGGGTATGGGATATACCCATTTTTCGATGAACCCGGTTTCCATTATCGAAATCAAGCGGCTTTTTACCCATGTTCACTACAAATTCCTCTGCCGGGTGGTCCGCAAACTGAGGACTTTCTCGTCCCGCTCCGATGCGGAAGAGTATTTTATCGAACAGATGGTGGGAAAGTATCCGGACCTGTTCACTCAGCAGTCGTTATTTTAAAACCAATGAACCCATGCCCGGATTGCTTTTCCTCTCCGACTCCTGATCTTTCCAACTTCTTCTTAACCACTTCTTCACGAATCTTGTGGAAATCTGGCCCCCTGGGAGGCGAGAAACCAATACCCTCCAAGCTATTCTTGATTTGCACAATTTGCGATTTCGGTAAAGTCCTATATACTTTGCTTTTCGGCGAGACGACCTGTTATCGCCTGTCTCGAATTGCTCCTTGACAGCAGGCATATCCCATGCCAGAATTTGCTTATTTCACAATCGGAGGAAGGCATGTATCCCAGAACAACCGGCTTGTTCCTTGCCCTGCTTTTCTTTATTTCCCACCTTTTTTCGGCAAACTCCGTAAAAGATTTTCTTACAGTCGCGGAGACCAGCGGGTATTCCCGCACATCCAGCCATGAGGAGGTCATGAACCTGGTACAGCGCCTGCAGGCATCATCTTCACGTGTCCGCGTGATCCACATGGCGACATCAACGGAAGGGCGGATGATTCCCCTGGTCGTGGTCAGCCGTGACGGCATCGCGTCGCCTGGGTCCATGCGCCCGGACAACCGTTCCTGCGTATTGATCAATGCCAATATCCATGCGGGCGAGGTCGAGGGAAAAGCAGCCGCACTTATGCTGATCCGTGACCTGGCACTGTCTTCCACCGATAATTTACTCCAGGACCAGGTCCTGCTGATTGTTCCCGATTTCAATCCCGACGGTAATGACCGATTCGGTCGCAATCGCGGCGATAACGGCCCGGAACTGGCGGGGATACGGGCAAACGCGCAGAACCTGGATTTGAACCGGGATTTTCTTAAACTGGAAAGTCCCGAAGTCCGGGGCCTGGTACGGGTACTTCGCCACTGGGATCCGGTTTTGTTTGTCGACCTGCATACGACAAACGGCTCATACCACCGTGAACCGATCACTTTCACCACCCTGTCCAACCCCAACAGCGACCCGGCCCTGCGGAACTACATGTGGAAAACGATGTTTCCGGCAGTGCAGGAAACCCTTAAGCGGGAATACGGATATGACAGCGTCCCCTACGGAAATTTCCGCGATCGCAGCCAACCGCAGAAGGGCTGGGCAAATCATGCATTCGGCGCGCTCTATTCCACCAACTATGTGGGATTGCGCAACCGCTTTACCATTCTGGATGAGAACTATTCCCATGCCGATTTCCGTACTCGGGTGTTGTCCTGTCATGCGTTCCTGCGCGCGGTCATCACCCATACAGCCAAACACCTTCCCCAAATGCGCCGCATGGCAGATGAAGCCGATTCACGCACCGTCAACGCGTTTCCGCGATCAGAGTTTGTCCTCGATTATGAAGTGGTCCCGCTGCTGGATTTTGTCTTGAAAAGTTACCGCTTCGAGATTACCCCCATTCCCCCGGAAGAAAAAAGCAAATACCCCCCCTGGTATGGGGATTCGATCGTACGTCCCACGGACGAGTACCGGGACTACCCGCTCAAATACTATGCCGATACCCGGGCGACCCGCACCCGCACCTTGCCCCGTGCCTACCTCCTCGAGCCGGCATTCCGGGACAGCGCCCAACTGCTCCAAAGCCATGGTCTGGTGGTTGAAAAAACGGATCTGGACATGGAGATGGAGGTAGAAATATTTTCGTTGAGCCGGGTGGAAATAAAGCCCGACTTGTTCCAGGGCCATGCGCCGATTCGGGTTGAGGGCGAATACAAGACCGAAACGCGCAGGATTCCCGCCGGAACCTGGTGGATCTCTTTACGCCAGCCCCTCGCCCGCCTGGTACCCGAACTCCTAGAACCCGACGCCGCGCACGGCTTGCTCCAATGGGGACATTTCACCCGGGTGATTCAGCGCCAATGGTCAAACCGGCCCGGGGATTATCCCGTCATGCGGGTAAAGAAAATTCCTCCGGGACTCAGCCGCATGGTGACGGGGACGGATCCCCCGCCATTACCATAACACCCGCACCAGCAGGGCGGCCAGGGTGGCCACAATCAGGCTGAGCGCGGCCGAACCCCAGGCGATGCGTGCACCGAACTCTTTCCACATCACCACGAAAGTTGAAAAACAGGGAAAGTAGAAAGTCACGAATACCACGAAAACCATCACCTGCTCCGTGGTCAGTGGCAAAGTCGACAAGGTCGCGGCGCCCAGGGCCACGGTTGCCATGATCAGGACCAGTTCCTTGCGGAAAAACGCAAAAACCAGCACCGCTCCCAACGCGGCCGGCAGACCCAGCACTGATTGCAGGAAAGGGGCCAGAAAGGAATTGACCACGCGATCGATTTTCGCCAGCTCCAGCCAGGACATGCCGATACTGCCGGCAACCAGGAAGGGTACGGCCACAAACAGGAATTCACGGATCATGGTCCAGGTTTTGCGCAGCGATACCGCCGCGGACGGCACGCGCAGATCCGGGATCTCCAGCACCAGGCCCGTGGGTTTGCCCATGAAAAGCGTCATCAACTTTCCGCTGGCACCGATCACCACGGCCACCAACAGATAGACGAAAACCGCACCCAGTGGACCGCCAAATGCCGCGGTCAAGGCAAAAATAACCGCCGTGCGCGCGGAACAGGGAATAAAGGGAATCAACAAGGCCGTAAGCGTACGGTCGCGGCGATTCTCTATAATGCGGGTGGCATACACCGCCGGAACCGAGCACCCCATGCCCATGATAAACGGCGCTACGGATTTGCCATGCAGACCAATGCGGTGCATGACCCCGTCCAGAAGAAAGGCCATTCGCGCCAGGTATCCGGTGTCCATAAACAGGGCGGTCAGGAAACTCAAGGGCAGAAAATAGGGCAAAACAATGCCCAAGGCGCCGGCGAAACCCTGATAAGCTCCGTTCACGGTGTGCCACCAGAAAGGGGCCGAGTTCCGCAAATTCGCGTAAAGGGGCGGAATCCGCTCCAGCAACGGTTCCATCAATCCGCTCAACAGGTTGCCCACCTGAAAGATCACCACAAAAAAAAGCGCCAGGTAGAGCAACATGAAAAACTGGCCGGCAACGGGATGGAGCAGGTACCGGTCCAGGCGGTCCCGCAGGGATCGGCTGCGCCTGTCTACGAAGTGAGAAATTTCTTCAGTCAGCTTCATGGCCAGGTGATGGCGCTCGTATGAAACGGCTTCGTAGGGCTCAACGTGATGGGAATCCCTGATTTTCTGTTGCAACTGCTTGGCGTAACGATTCAGGCCCCGCGTGACCGTATCGGGAAGAAAATCGGTGTTTTCCAGCAACTTGATGGCGTAGAAGCGGGGTGTACCTCTCAGGGGCGGGCGTACACGGGGTTGAATGCGCGACTCCAGATCCCGGACCAGTTCTTCAACGTGCGACGTGTAGAGCAGGCGGCACGGCGGATCACACGCCCCCACCAGGCAGCGGTAAGATGTTTCCACCAGGCGGGCGACTCCCTTGCCGTACAAGGCTGAAGTGGGCCGTACCTTGATACCCAGACGTTCTTCCAATTTTTCCGGGTAAATCTGCAATCCCTTTCGCCCGGCCTCGTCCCACATGTTCAGGGCGATCACCATGGGAATGCCCAATTCGGCCAGTTCCACGGTAAGTTCAAGGCTGCGGGACAAAAGCGAGGCATCCACTACGTTGACGATCAAGTCAACCTTTTGTTCCATCAGGAAACGCAAGGTAACGTTTTCCGCTTCATCACCGGGATTAAGGGAATAGATCCCCGGCAAATCCACCACATGGAATACCCGTCCGCGGGCCATCATGTCGCTGCGACTGATTTCTACGGAAGTGCCGGAGAAATTCGAGGCCATGACCTTGCGGTCAGACAAAACGTTAAAGAGCGTGCTTTTGCCTGAGTTCGGCTGTCCCACCAATGCAATGGTGAACGCCTTCTTCATGGGGAAACGATGATTTTCTGGGCCAGGCCTCTGCCGATGGCAATGCGGGTGGCGTTCTGGGTGACGTTGCGGATCAGCACGGGTCCCCAGCTGGCCGACCTGTACTTGATCACGCGATCGCCCGGATGTATCCCCATGGATATAAGGCGTCGCCGCGGATGGGGTCCGGCCAGGATATCCATTACGGTTAATTCCCGGTCAACAGGCGCATGCAAAAGATCTATCTGAGACATGAATATTTCCTGAAAACCGTTTATTGTACTCTTCGCCCCGGGATAAGTCAAGGAATCAGCCTCGCTTTGATGGCAGCGGGATCACCGGACTAAAAACGATTGATCACCTTGATCCCGGTCCAGTCAAAGCGATCCATGCTTACCAGGGCTTCGATGGACTCCTCCAGGCTGATCATATCGCCGATCAATTTCTCCGGCGCCAGCTTCCCCGCCTCGATCATGGCGAACATGTCCCGGTAACGAAAAGCCTGCATACCGTGGCTTCCCAGTATCTCTAACTCGTTGGCGACGACCTGGTCCATGGGAAGCGACGGCCGGCTCTGTTCCGCCACCAGCAGGCCGACTTGAACATGCCTGCCGCGCTTGCGCAGGTTGGCCACCGAGTTAAAAAAGGTTTGCGGATTGCCCAATGCGTCCAGGGAAACGTGGGCCCCGCCCCGGGTAATCTCCCGCACCGCCTCAACTACGTCCGGAGTAGTTGTCGCGTTCACGGTGGCCTCGGCACCCACTTGCCGGGCGAGTTCCAGGTGATCCGCCTTGATATCGATGCCCACCACGTTGGCTCCCAGAGCATTTGCGATCATGACGGCGGAGAGCCCTACGCCACCGCATCCATGAACCGCCACCCATTGACCCGCCGACACTTTTCCCTGGTCCACCACGGCGCGGAACGAGGTGACAAAGCGGCACCCCAGGCTGGCGGCCGTCACATCGCTGATCGCTTCCGGCAAAGAAACCAGGTTGGTGTCCGCGTAATCGAGGGCGACGTATTCGGCGAAAGACCCCCAATGGGTAAACCCCGGCTGTGACTGGTGATCACACACCTGGTGGTTCCCGGTAACGCATTGCGGGCAACTTCCGCAACCGCACACGAACGGCACGGTAACCCGGTCGCCCGCATGCCACAGCGTGACGTCTTTGCCGACGGCTACGATCACCCCGGCCAGTTCATGCCCGGGTACATGCGGCAATGTGATATCGGGATCGTGTCCCATCCATCCATGCCAGTCGCTACGGCACAGACCGGTGGCGTTGACTCTAACCACCACACCATGATTTCTCGGGGTGGGATCAGGAACGTTCCGAACAAACAGGGGAGCTCGGAATTCTTCATAAACAACAGCTTTCATCTAGGTCCTCCTCAGTCTCTGAAAAAGCGCCAACCGCTTTTTCTCTGTTCTCAGACCAAGGTACCCCGGACCCCAACAAGTAAGGTGAAATGCTCCGGGTGTTCCTTCCCGGAATTCATACAGAGTTTAAAGGTTTTCACACTTTCCGTCAACCATTCCAATCCCTCGACAGGGTGTTTTCAATCAGAGATTTTTGTGAATATCAGTATTCTGCGCGGGAACGGGTCATGATACAATCTCTTCATGAAAATTCGCCTGCCTCGATTGTGCCTCTTTCTGATAATGATTTTGATCACCACATCTTTGCATGCAAGATCAACCGACGGAGTTTTCCGGGTTATCGAAATTTCGTTTAAAGATACGGATTCGACCTTTGTTCTGCAAAGCCTGGACCCCGAATCAACAACGTCGCAACGAACCCTAACACTTCCGCCCGCAACCCGGATCGTGAACCTCGCAACGGCGCGAACCGCAACGGCAGCCATGATTCAGCCCGGAGATATCGTGTTTGCTTCCTCCAATGGTATTCCCCGTGAAATCCTCTTTATTCGTCCGGGCGACCGCGTCCATCCGGATCTTGATTCACGACAACCTGAAGAGGCGGCAGGGATCAACCGGCTCAGCCATGCATTGGCGCATGCAAAGCTGACAGAAGATCCGTCGCTGGAAAAGATCCGCCGCGCTTTCCTGTTTATCCTTGAATTTGCCACGGCTACGCCATTTACCGCTGAGCAGGAAAAAATTATCCTGCAAGCTTTCACACGTGACTGGTGGCTGCAGAAACCACCATCGGGAAAACAGGCATTCGAGTTGTACCCGGGGCTGGTGAAGTTCATCCTGCAGGCGAATGAAACACAAATCAATGAACTGCAGGCAACACTCTCCTCCGCGGTATCTGAATGGCTGGATGAAACACCCGCAAACGACCCGGTAGCCGCCGCCATCCGCACCCAGGCGGCCCTGAACCGGCAGGTACTCGCATCCCACCCTGCCCCGCTTTACGCCCACACCGCCATGGCCTACGCGGAAATGCTGGATGCGGCCGCGCGCATTCACCGCGAGGAAATCCCGGCCACGGATAGTGAAACCGTGACGCGAATCCGTACGCGCCTGGTTCAGCAATGGCCGAGTTTGTCTGCCACCGAACGCGAACAGATCAGCACCGCACCGGGTATCTGGCTGACAACCCGCGCGGCGCTGGCATTCGGCACACCCGGCCAGCGCGAGACCGCCATACGCTTGCTGCAGAGCCTGGTCGAAAAAGATGAGCCGGCGGCGACTCGCGGAGCAAAAAAAAGCCGCAGCCTCAAACGCCGCCTGGCTTCCAACATGGTGCGCCACAACGCCATGATGGCCATCAAGCAACAGACCTTCAAGACATGGCTGTGGAGCCGCCGCTTTCATTGAGGAACGGCTTACAACTCCAACTGGAATCGGGAAGCTGAGAGAGTTGAGGGCGGGAAAAAAGTTCGAACCGTGACCCGTTTTTGTTTTCGACTTTTCACTTTAGACTTTCAACTGCCTGTCACTTTTCACTTGAAGCCTGGTTCCTTCGTTTTTGTGATGGGGATCTTGAAGTCCTGGTGATGAGGACTCACGAGAACTTGTGATGAGAGCTTTCCGGGACTGGTGATGAAAACCCATCACATAGCCCGCAGGCACGAATCATCACAACGCTGATAAGCACATCATCACAGTTCGGACAGGCGCGATTCCGAGCTGAGCCGCCTGGCCGGATTCCTCATCACAAGAACTCCCTCGTTCCATCACAAGGGTTTGCATTTTTACTTTCGACTTTTAACTTTTGACTTTCGACTTAGCCTCCTTGTCTCCTGCCACCTGATACCTGTCACCTCGGTTGCACTTTCAACTTTAGACTGATTGCCGGTGCCTTTGACTTCCCGAACCAATCCCGGTAAAGTGATGGACGATAAATTCTTTCTGACAGGAGTCACAATGAAAGTATTTGTTTCAATGATTGCCCTTTTTCTGGCTGTCGGTCCGGAATTCCTGGATGCATGCACCCTGATCGCGGTCGGGAAAAAAGCCACCAAGGACGGATCGGTACTGGTCTCTCATACGGATACCGGGCCGGATTCACGGATTTTTCGCGTCCCGGCGCAGACCTTCAAACCCGGTGTCATGGCCGCGGTGTACCTGGACATCCAGGACGCCTCCCTGCCCCTGCGTAGTGACGGCCGCATCCTGGGCTACATCCCCCAGGTGGAAAAGACCTACGCCTACTTTCATTCCGCCTACTCCCACATCAACGAACACCAACTGGCAATCGGTGAAAGCACCACCTCCATGCGCCCGGAACTGGCGGTCACCCATGAAAGCGGCAAACAGATCATGACCATTGAACAGGCCATGATCTTTGCCCTGCAACGACACAAGGACGCGCGGGAAGCCACCGCGTTTATCGGAGATCTCTGTACCCGCTACGGGTTTCTGCCTTCCAGCGGAGCGGACGGCGCCGAAGCCCTCATTATTGCCGACCCCCAGGAAGCCTGGGTATTCGAAGTGTTCTCCGTGGGCCCGGGCTGGACGCCGGAAAGCGGCAAGCCGGGAGCCATCTGGGCGGCCCAACGCCTGCCCGATGACCAGGCGATCATCATACCCAACTGGAGTACCATCAAGCAGATCCATATCGAGGACAAAGACAATTTCATGGCTTCCGACAACTTCAAACAGGAAGCCATCGACCGCGGCTGGTACGATCCCGCTTCCGGCATGCCGTTTATCTGGCAGGACGCCTACGCTCCGCCGCCGCTGGAATGGGCCACCAGCCGCTATTGGTCGTTTTTCCACCTTTTCGCCCCCAACGCCGTTAAGTTGCCCGAGCGCATGCTGGACAAAGACCCCCACAAAGGCCTGAACCAGTATTTTCAGGTAGTGGAACCCCTGGCGCTCTACCCATTCTCCGTAAAACCGCAAAAACCGATCTCCCCCCAAAACATCATGGCTTTCCAGCGTTCGGTACACGAAGGCTCTATCTACGACATGAGCGAGGACCCGGCCTGGTACGTTCTCGACGGCAAGGGCGGATATAAGAAAAGCCCATTGGCCACGCCATTCCCCGGAAATGAACTGCGGCGGCTGCTGCGCATCACCAATCGCAGGCCGGTGGCCCGTCACCGCGGTCATTACGGCATGGTGGCCCAACTGCGGGGCTGGCTGCCCGCCGCCATCGGCGGCATTTACTACGTCTACCTGGACAACCCCTATTTTTCCCCATACGTGCCCATCTACGCCGGCAACCTGTCGGTGGATCCCACTTATAATACCTATGACCCGCAAAAGTACCAGGAAAATTCCGCCCGCTGGGCCATCGACTTCGTGGACAACCTGGCGCGCCTGCGATTCCAGGACGCCATAAACGATGTGCGCGCCCGCCGCGATCCATTTGAACAAAAGATGTTCACGGACATGGCGGAAATGGAACAGAAAGCCACGGTCCTGTACCAGAAGAATCCAGGCAAGGCACGGAAGCTGCTGACCGATTTTTCCAACCGGCAGATGCGTGAAGTCACACATATGTTTACTGAACTGCGCGACGAACTGATCGTGAAGTATACGAA
>JAFGNX010000011.1 GCA_016926835.1 Candidatus Aminicenantota bacterium
TCTTTTTCAACACGCAGTCAAAAGCACCGAGGCGCATGGTATGGCCCATCACGTCAACGTTGACCAGCTCTTTCAGCCGCTTGAATACGGGATGGGGGGTGGAACGATGAAATTCGGTGGAGTGGGCGTTTTTCAGGCCGCACACGTGGCGGGCGAATTCAATGCTGGCGGTCTGCATCCCCAGGCAGATTCCCAGAAAGGGTATGGAATTCACCCGGGCAAATTCAACGGCCTTGATCATACCCTCAATACCGCGGGTACCGAACCCCCCTGGAACCAGGAGGGCATCCACATCTGAAAAGACATCCTGCAGGTTCCATTCCAGCAGTTGGTCGGATTCAATCGCTTTCAGCTGAACGCGCACTCCGTGATGCACGCCGGCGTGTTGCAGGGCTTCATACAGGCTTTTGTAGGAATCATTCAGGCTGATATACTTGCCGACAATCCCAACCACCACACGATCTTCAAGCGTCTTGAACCGGGTTACCCACTCCTGCCAGCGGGTTGACGCGGGCTGCACGGCTTTGAGCCGGAGTTTTTCCTGCAGGCGGTTTCCCAACCCCTCACGATTGAACAGCAACGGGATTTCATAGATGCATTCGGCGTCTACGGCACTGATGATGTCGTTTTCCCGCAGATTGGTAAACAGGGCGATCTTTTGCTTGATATCAGCCGGAAGCGGAATCTCGGTCCGGCACAAGAGAATGTCCGGCTGAATGCCGATTTCCCGCAACGATTTTACACTGTGCTGGGTGGGTTTGGTTTTTAATTCGCCGGCGGTTTTGATATAGGGAACCAGGGTCAGGTGCACGTACAGGGTGTCTTCCGGGGGGCGCTGCAACCCGATCTGGCGAATGGCCTCCAGGAAAGGCAGACTTTCAATATCCCCCACCGTGCCACCGATTTCCACCAACACGATATCGTACTCGCCCTCCATGCGCGTTACGGCTTCACAGATCGCGTCGGTTACATGGGGAATCACCTGCACGGTTTTTCCCAAATAGTCGCCGCGGCGCTCTTTCTGGATCACCTCGAAATAGATGCGACCGGCTGTCCAGTTGTTCTGCTGGGAGGTGGTGCAGGATGTAAACCGTTCGTAATGTCCCAGGTCCAGATCCGTCTCCGCCCCATCCTCGGTCACAAACACCTCGCCATGTTGAAACGGGCTCATGGTGCCGGGGTCCACGTTGAGATAGGGATCAAGTTTGACAATGGTGATGCGGTACCCGAATGACTCCAGAATGTTTCCGATCGATGCGGCGGCCACGCCTTTGCCCAGGGAGGAAAGCACGCCGCCGGTGATGAAGATGTACTTTGTTTTTTTCATTCATTCTCTCCCAGCAGGGCCTCGATACGGGCGATGTCTTCCGGTACGTCCACTCCCGCGGACACCCCGGTACTTTCCGCCACGTACACACATATCCCGTTTTCCAGAAACCGCAACTGTTCCAGGCGTTCCGCGGTTTCCAGCGGGCCGGGTTTCGTGGACACAAACTGTTTCAGCGCGTCCAAGCGCATGGCGTAGATGCCCACATGCTGAAGATACTCTCTTTGCCGCGGGTTTTTTCCCCAGGGAATGGGTGAACGGGAAAAGTACAGGGCGCGGCGGTGGTGGTCCAGAACCACTTTCACCACATGGGCGGAGGTCAGGTCAGTTGGTGAAGCCCCCGGATACGCGGCGGTAATGACGGGGCAGTCCACCTCAGACAGGGCCAGCGTGACGCGGCGGATCAGTTCGGGACTGACCAGGGGTTCGTCACCCTGGATGTTGACCACGGCCGCAACCGGCTCACCGCGCACCGCTTCATATACCCGGTCCGTGCCGGAACGGTGATGCGGGGAGGTCATGACCCATATTCCCCCGAAACGTTCCACCTCGGCGGCGATGCGTTCATGATCGGTGGCCACGACAACGCGGCGAAAACAAGCGGCGGATTCCACGCGGCGGTAGACCCGTTCGATCATGGTCCGGCCCCGAATCATGGCCAGCGGTTTTCCGGGAAAGCGGGTGGAATCCATGCGCGCTGGAATCACTGCGTCAACGTTCACGGGATCAGGATTCCTTTTTTCCCTCTTTCGCATCGGCTTCGGGAGCCGTTTGCTGATTGCTGCTCTCCAGCACTTTCAATTCCATCTGGCACGTGCCTTGAAAAAAAGCGCCTTCTTCGATCACCAGTTTCGGGGTCACCAGTTTTCCGGTAAAGCGTCCGTTCGCAAAGATTTCCGCCCGTTCCTTGGCCGTAACGTTTCCCTTTACCCGGCCGTTGATCGAAATGTGGCGAACCACGATGTCGGCATCCACGTCACCGGTTTCGCCGATAATCAGGTTCTGCCCGCTCATTACCTTTCCCTTCAGGGTTCCGTCGATGCGCAACGAATCACTGAAACGCAATTCCCCGTTGAATTCAGTGTCTTTATCGATAAAGCCGCTCATGCGTACAAAGTTTTCGTTTCTTGCCATGCCTGATTACTCCTTTTTTTTGCCGTTGAGGAACATCTGGTACAGGCGCTCGAATTCGTCCAGTTTAGAGAAATGAATTTCAATGCGACCATTTCCGCGCGCGGAATAGACCAACTTCACGCGGGTGGCAAACAACCGCGCCAGCTTTTCTTCCGTGCGCTTGATGTCCGGATCAAGGGAAACCGGTTTCTGCCGGGGCTCGCGGTAAAAATCCTTGACCAGTTTTTCAGTCTGGCGCACGGAAAGTTCGGCGGAAACGATACGATCGTAGGCGCGCTCAATGTCCTGGTGGTTGCGAAGGGCCAGAAGCGCCCGGGCATGACCAGGTGACAGTTGACGGCGGATCAATCCCAGTTTTACCCGGTCCGGTAAATTCAGCAATCGCAGCAGGTTGGTGACCGTGGAACGGTTCATTCCCAGTTTCGCGGCCGCCTGTTCCTGGGTCAGGGTGTGTTTCTGCATCAGCATGTCTATGCCCTGAGCGACTTCAATGGCATTCAGGTCTTCACGCTGAATGTTCTCAACCAGCGCCCCGACCATGACTTCGTCGATTTCCAGGTCACGTACAATGGCAGGAATGCGTTGCCACCGCAACAACTGCACGGCCCGCCAGCGCCGTTCGCCTACGATCAGGAAATAGTGGTTTTCCTGGCGATAGACGGAGATGGGCTGGATCAAACCGGATTCGCGAATCGAATCCGCCAGTTCACGAATCGACGATTCACTGAACTCTTTACGAGGTTGAAAGGGGTTGGGATGGATATCCGACACATCGATTTCGCGCAGACTCGAGCGCCCGTCTTCCTGGGGCTGGTTTGCGATAATCGCCTCCAGGCCTTTGCCCAAAACACGCCGTTTCATTGGTTCATCATCTCCCTGGCCAGCGCCATGTAGGCCCGGGAGCCGGCTGATTTGATGTCGTAGAACTGGATGGGGCGGCCGAAACTGGGCGCTTCGGAGAGTCGCACATTGCGAGGTACCATCGCGGTATACACTTTCTGTTTAAAATACCCGCGGATTTCCTGCTCCACCTGACGGGACAGATTGGTTCGCTCATCGTACATGGTCATTAAAATTCCCTCGATCTCCAGGTCCGCGTTGAAGTTTTCCTGAATCCGGTGAAAGGTGTTCATCAAGTCGGAAAGACCCTCCAACGCGTAGTACTCGGCCTGGATGGGGATCAAAACCGAGTCCGCCGCGGTCAGGGCGTTGATGGTCAACAAGCCCAATGAGGGTGGAGAGTCGATAAACACGAAATCATATTGTTCCCGGACAGACTCCAGGGCGCGACGCAAATAGGTATGGTTTTCCTCGTCATCCACGGTTTCCAGTTCAAATCGGGCCAGGTTTCGCGACGATGGAGCGATTTTTAAATATTCCAGGTCGTTGGATACAACCACATCCTCTATGCGGTTTTGTCCAATCAGCACGGAATACACATCCTTTTGAACCTCGGTTTTATCAATACCGAAGCCGGTAGTGGAGTTGGCCTGGGGATCCAGGTCCACTACCAGCACGCGTTTTTCCGCAATGGCCAGCGCAGCACCCAGGTTCACGGCTGTGGTGGTTTTCCCCACACCCCCTTTCTGGTTGGCCACAGCAATCACCCTACCTTTTGGTGCTGATTGTTTCACGTGAAACATTCTCCATTTTTAAAATTTTGATTACATCACGGAACGGGATATTATAGATGGTCTCGTGAATATTTTCCAGCGGGATTTTCAGTTTCTCGATCTTTTGGAGTGAAGTTATGCAAACCACTTCCTTCACATCTCGACAAAGAAGCGGCTCAAGCAGTTGAGACAAGTCGGGAAATCCGCGTGAAACCAGGGTGTTGCGCAGCGATGGAGATGGAAACACAAAGTTCTCCAGCCTCTGGCAGATCACCTCGGTGTTGGTTACTCCCAGGTGAGATACGGCGCGATGCAAAAAAGCGGCTTTCTTTTCAATGCTCTCCAACAGGATGATTCGCCGCCGCGGAAAAGACAGGGAGAGCACGATTCCCAACAAGCCGTTTCCGCTTCCCGCATCCACGATGCAATCACCGCTCACGATCCTGGCCAGGCGTATGGTTTCGTTAACCAGCATCTGGAGTTGGTCCCGGCTGATTTTGCGACTAACCAGGTTGATCTGCTGGTTGCATTGCAGCAGAAAATCCAGGAATTTCTGAATGGGTTCCGCTGCGGGCAATCCGTCACGATGTTTTGTGTCCATATCTGATCTGTTTGTATTCAAATGGGGCTCCGGCTGAATTATCCTTTTCGTTGCCCAAACACGTAAGTTACCGCCAACAGAAGCCATACCACCAGCACAAGCGGCGCCAGGCGGCCATTGTCGCGAAACAGAAAGAAAGGCGACAACACGACAATCATCGCCAATATCAACACAAATATGCGTTGGACGGTTCTGCGGATCACGATTCGCCCCCGGGTGCAGGCATAATCTGCACAAGAGCTTTCACCATACCTTGGATTTTTTTTTTGTCAAGCCTTGACACCCCCATTTCACCACTGTACTATTCCCGGTATACGTCCTCGAGATAGATGGAAATGGTTTTTTTCACATTTGTGAATAATATTGTGGAAATTTCAGCATGAACTATTTTGACATCACGCGCAACTACTTAAAGGAGACTCTGGACAATCCAACGTTTTTAAAGTGGATTGAACCCCTCTCCTATATCGGTACCATGAACCAGATCGTTTTTGTGGGTTCTCCCGATCCACAGAAAACCCAATGGATTAAATCCAACCTGCTGGACAAACTCAATCAATACATGGAAAGCGAGTTCCAATGCTCACTGAAACTCGTTCCGTTGTACGAAGAAGACGACACCCAATCCACGCTTCCCTCGCCCGACCCGGATTCACCCGGAGAACCGGGAAACTTTGTTTCCAATCTCAATCCCAAGTATACATTTGATTCCTTCGTGCAGTTGGATTCCAACCGCATGGCGTATTCTTTCGCCTACAGCGTATCTGAATTTCCAGGCAAATCATACAACCCGCTGTATATCTACAGTGATGTGGGCCTGGGCAAAACCCACCTGATGTACGCCATCGGAAACCGCATTCAACTCAATTCCGACATGAAAGTCATCTATCTCACCTCCAGCGACTTTATGAACGAATACGTTGAATACACGCGTTTCACCAAGCGTCCTGAATTTATTCGCAAGTACACATCCGTTGACGTCCTCTTAATCGACGACATCCAGTACATTACCAAGTGGGGTGGCACAAGCGAACAGTTTTATTACATATTTAATAAATTAATCCAGGAAGAAAAACAGATCGTATTGTGTTCGGATACCCATCCGGATAACATCCCTTACCTGGAAAACCGCATTAAATCCCGCTTCGAGTGGGGCGGTATCGTGGATATTCTGCCTTATGACCTTGAAGGCAGAATAGCCATTCTCAAGCAGAAATTGTCGGAAAGAAAAGGCCTGATGTCGAATCACTTCGTGATCAACGAGGAAGTGCTCTATTTTCTGGCTTCCTCGATTAAGGAAAATATCCGCAAACTGGAAGGCGCGTTGAATCGCCTGATCGGTTATGCCAACCTGAAGCATCCGGATACGAACGGGGACCGCATAACCCTTGAGTTCGCCAAGGAAGCGCTCAAGCCCTACTTGACTCTGTCCAAAAAGCAGGTCACCGTGGAAAGCATCCAGGAATACGTGGCCAAACGCTTCAACATCCGCACCGAGGACCTGAAATCCCGCAACAACTCTCCGCGGGTGGCTCATCCCCGTCAAATCGCCATGTTTATCTGCAAGCGTGCAACCAGGCATTCACTCGCGGAAATCGGTCAAAAGTTCGGAGGCAAACATCACACAACGGTTTTGCATTCCATCAAGCGAATTGAAGACAAGATGAACACGGATCCGGAGTTTTCCAAAAATGTGAAAGCCATCCTGAAATTTTTCAACAACGAATGATTTCCACAACTTTATCCTGTTTTCCACATGGTTTTGCATACCGGCATGCGCTTTGGTTTGCGGCTTATCCGTGTTATTCACTTTTTCACGCTGTTTTCTTTTTTGTCTTTCTGGTATATATTAGTCATATTCCAATAATAAAAGTAGGCAGGAAAAAATGAAGATTTTTGTGGAAAAATCCATTTTCTCGAATGAACTCAAATTGTTTCAGGGTATTTTTGAGAAAAAAACCCTGATGGAGATCTTGCAGAATATCAAGGTGACCGCTTTTGAAAATGGAGTTCTGGAGTTGACGGCCACGGATCTTGAAATCGGACTGCAGTCCTCCATTAAAGTGGATGTACGGGAACCCGGTTCGGTGACGGTGAATGGAAGGGATTTTTACGACCTGATTTCCCGCATGCCCGACGGCCCCGTAGAAATCTCGGAAAACAACGATCTGCAGATTGTCATCAACAACGCGACCAAGACCAGCAAATACAAATTGATGGGTATGCAGTCTTCAGAATACCCCAATCTTCCGGATTCCGATTTCAGTCAGTCGATTCATTTGAATTCAGCCAAATTGCAATCCATGATCAATAAGACCTATTACATTATTTCGCCTGAAATGAAATTCAATTTGGGGGGCGCCCTGCTCAGCTTGGGATCGGAACGCTGGGAAATGGCTTCCACTGACGGGCACCGGCTGGCTTTTTGCGCGGTTGATGAATCGATCAACACCGGTGAAGCGATTGAATTCATCGTGTCCAGAAAAACCTTGCTGGAGTTGCTGAAAGTGGGGGAAGACCTGGATATCGATTTCGCTTTTGATAAAAACAACCTGTTTTTCAAGGCCGGCAACCGCGTGTTGTCTGCGCGCATCATCGATCAGAAATTCCCCAACTATCGCGCGGTCATTCCTGAGTCGACCCGCTTCAAAGCCCGGTTGAATACCGATGCGCTGCTAACGACCCTCAGGCGGGTCCTGGTATTCAAGACCCGAAACAACGGCGTGTTTTTCCGGTTCGACAAAGGCAAATTGATTCTGGAGCGCTCCACGCCGGAAAAAGGCGAAGCCCACGAGGAATTGCAGATCGAGTATTCCGGAGATGATATCAAAGCCGCGTTTAACGGACATTTCGTACTGGATTTCCTGACCCACGTGGAAACCGAATCCATCGAGGTCGGAATGAATGACGGGGAAAATTCGTTTGTGTTTAAACCGATATCATCGCAAGGTGTTGATTTCATCTACGTGGTCATGCCCCTGAATCTGTAAACAACCTTGATTGTCAACAGTCTCAATATTGCCGGGTTTCGGAATATCCGCAAACGAAATCTTGGGTTCATTTCCGGAAAAAACCTGATATTCGGACTCAACGGCGCGGGGAAGACATCGGTTATTGAATCGATGTTTGTTACTGCGTTTGGAAAATCATTTCTGAATGTTACCTTGAACGACATGATTCCCCGCGGAGATTCCCGCTTTGATTTTCACCTCAGTGTTGATCAAGGGCAGAACCAGCGTGAAATCCGCTGTTTTTCCCAGGGGAAACGGTTGGGAATTGAGCTGGACAACCAGAAGGCGCAAACCGCGAAAATCCGCGATGTGTTCTATCCGGTTTTTTTTTCATCCACCGCGTTCATGCTGGAAATCGAGTCGATTCCTCATATGCGCAGGATGATGAATCGCTTTATATGTGGTGTAGATTCGCTTTACATACACTACATTTTGAGTTATAATCAAGCGTTGAAGCAAAAAAACCATTTGCTGAGATTCCGTCCGCAGGCAACCGAAATCAGCGGATGGAATCAGGTGTTGAGCGAAATGGGGACCCGGATCGTGAATGCCCGGGAGCTGTTTGTTGATCGTTTGAACCGGGAGATCCGGAATCAGGGTAAGGTAGAGATGCAAGTCGTGTATTCTCCTTCTGTTTCCGTGGAAGCGGAAGGCGGAACCGGAAGGTTTCAGGCCGAACTGAAACGGGTTCATTCCATTGAAACCCGGTATCGGCGTTCGGTGATCGGACCTCACCGGGATCGATTTGATATCCGGCTGGGCGATGTGTCGTTAAAATACCACTCTTCCGGTGAAAAGAAGCTCTACCTGCTGCTGGCTTATATCGCGTTTATTCAGTTGTTTCGGCAGGTCAATCGGGAATACCCGGTTTTTCTTGTGGATGATTACGACACGGCAATGGATCAACGGAATGTGGGTTTTTTCATGGACGCATATCCGGAGATGCAGGTGATTGCCACATCGGTAAACCCGAATGGGCGGTTTGATCGTCAGATCGAGCTGGCCCGGGAGAATACGCAGTGACAGACAACCCGAAAAAGGCGAATACGTATACCGCGGACAACATCAAGGTGCTGGAAGGCCTGGAAGCGGTTCGGGTTCGGCCGGCAATGTACATCGGAAGTACGGGCTCAACCGGACTTCATCACCTGGTATATGAGGTGGTGGACAACTCCATCGATGAAGCCATGGCCGGTTTCTGTTCCCGTATTGATGTGGTGATTCATTTCGATAATTCAGTTTCGGTTATGGACAACGGTCGCGGCATTCCGGTGGATGATTTCAATGGAGAAGGAGTATCAGCGGCCGAAGTGGTTATGACGCGACTGCATGCCGGTGGAAAATTCGATAACGACACCTACAAAGTATCCGGCGGATTGCATGGTGTCGGTGTTTCCGTAGTGAACGCCCTTTCTTCCAAACTGGACCTGGAAATCAAGCGGGACGGGCATATCTATTTTCAAAAATACGAATACGGTAAGGCCCTTACGCCATTCAAAAAAATCGGAAACTCCAAACGCACGGGCACCAAGGTTACGTTCTGGCCCGATGATGAGATATTTGAAACCACGGAATACGATTACAGCATTCTGGCCAAGAGAATGAAGGAACTGGCGTTCCTGAATCCCGATGTCACCATCAGCTTGAAAGATGAACGCACCCATACCGAAGAAACATTTCATTTCAAGGGAGGCATAGCCGAATACGTACGCTATCTGAGCGGCAACAAGGAACTGATTCATCCCAAGCCGATTGTGTTGACCACCAAAAACGATGACAGTGAAATCGATATCGCATTTCAATATATCAACTCTTTTAACGAAAACCTGCTTTCCTTTGTGAACAACATCAAAACCGTTGAAGGGGGGACCCACCTGACCGGATTTAAGGGCGCGATCACCCGTACCATCAACTACTTCGCCCAGAACAACAATCTGATCAAGGACCTGAAAACCGGCTTTACCGGTGATGATGTGCGCGAAGGCCTGGTGGCCGTGGTTTCGATCCGCATCAAGGATCCGCAATTTGAGGGTCAGACCAAGGCCAAATTAGGGAATTCGGAAGTCAAGGGAATGGTGGAATCTTTTTTCAACGAGTCCCTGGCACAGTATTTTGAAGAAAATTTCGCGGTGGCCAAAGCCATTATCGGTAAAGCCCTGATGGCGGCCCAGGCCCGGGTGGCCTCGCGAAAAGCCAAGGACCTGGTTCGCAAATCAAGTCTGCTCGAAAACACAACCCTGCCGGGAAAACTGGCTGATTGCCAGTCCAAGGATCCGGCGCAAAGCGAAATCTTTATCGTAGAGGGCGATTCAGCTGGAGGTTCCGCCAAAAACGGCCGGGACCGGAGATTTCAGGCCATTCTGCCCCTTAGGGGAAAGATCCTCAATGTAGAGAAAGCCAGTACGGCCAAAATGCTGGAAAGCCAGACGATCAACACCTTGATCGCGGCGCTGGGTGTGGGCATCGGAAAAGAACACTTTGATGTGGAAAAGCTGCGATATCACAAGATCATTATCATGACCGACGCCGACGTGGACGGCGCGCATATCCGTACGCTGTTGATGACGTTCTTTTTCAATCACATGCGCGAACTCATCGAAAGGGGCCATCTCTATCTGGCCCAGCCGCCACTGTACATGATCCGCAAGGGCAAAAGTCATCTGTACCTGAAAAACGAAAAGGAAAGACTGGATTTCTTTTTCAAACGCGTGGGAGAAGAAGCCAGGATCATTCTGGGACCGGGTAAGAACGATGTGCTCAAAAACGCGAAACTGGTAAAATTTCTGCGACTGATCAACAAAAAGAACATTCTAATTAATGATATCGAAAAGCAGGGAATTCCGCGGGAATTGACACTGACGTTGATCGAGATGATTCGTGACGAAGATACTTTCCGCAGCCGCGAAAAAACCCTGGCGGTGGCGGAAGCTTTGCGAAAACTGGAGTGCTGCCGCGTAGTGGATGTCGGTTTTCAGGAAGAATACAACACCCATTGTCTGGAAGTGGAGTATCAGTTGAACGGCGTGGTGATGCACCGTTCCGTAAACTGGGAATTCCTGACCGGACCTGAATTTGCTGAAGTCAACCGCGTGTTTGAAAAACTCAAATCCTATCCCGAACCGCCGTACCGGGTGGTTTTCGGTACCATGGAAAAGGAAGTTTCCCAACGCAGTGAACTGGTGCCGCTGTTGATGGATTATTCCCACAAAGGCATCTACGTGCAACGCTACAAGGGTTTGGGTGAGATGAACCCCGGTCAACTCTGGGAAACCACCATGAACCCGACCAATCGCACCTTGCTCAAAGTGCAGATCAACGATTCCGTCCAAAGTGAAGATCTGTTCGATACCTTGATGGGCGCGGACTCCAACAAACGCCGGGAGTTCATCCTGGAGAACGCCGTGAACGTCCGCAACCTGGACGTGTAAGGAAAACAAGCCATGGCAGAAGAAGATATCCTGATCGCCAAAGCCGTAGAAGACGTCACCATCGAGAACGAGATGAAGACGTCTTACCTTGATTACTCCATGAGCGTCATTATCGGGCGTGCCATTCCCGATATCCGCGACGGTCTCAAACCGGTGCACAGGCGGACGTTGCTCTCTCTGCACGCCACGGGCACGCATCACAATCAGCCCTACAAGAAATCGGCCCGTATAGTGGGTGACGTGATCGGCAAATATCATCCGCACGGGGATTCTGCGGTGTACGACACTTTGGTGCGCATGGCGCAGGACTTTTCACTTCGATACCCCCTGGTCGACGGCCAAGGAAACTTCGGTTCCATTGACGGTGATCCACCCGCCGCCATGCGGTATACCGAGGTTCGTTTGCAAAAAATCGCCAACGAGCTGCTACAGGACCTGGACAAGGATACGGTCAATCAACTCCCGAACTACGACGGATCGTTGACGGAACCGGAAATATTTCCGGCACTGCTGCCGGTATTGTTACTTAACGGCAGTTCGGGAATCGCCGTCGGCATGGCCACCTCCATTCCCCCGCACCACGTCGGCGAATTGATTGACGGTTTCGTGTACTTTTTACAACACCGGGACGCTTCAGTCGCGGAACTCATGGAGATTGTCAAGGGCCCGGATTTTCCCACCGGGGGGTTTGTGTTTGGGCGCCGAAGCCTTCTGGATGCCTACGAGACGGGCCGGGGCACCATTGTGGTCCGCGCCAAAGCGGTGGTGGAAACCGACAATCGCAATCGCCAGCGGATCGTTGTCACCGAGATCCCCTATCAAACCAATAAGGCGCGCATCCTGGAGAATATCGCCCAGTTGGTAAAGAATCGCCGCATTGAAGGGATCAGCGATCTGCGCGACGAATCGGACCGGGAAGGCATGCGCATTGTCATCGATATCAAGCGCGATGAAATTCCCGAAGTCATTCTCAATTCTTTGTACAAATACACGCAATTGCAGACGACCTTTTCCATTAACCTGCTGGCCATTGTCAATCAGCAGCCGCGCCAGTTCAACCTGATTGATTACTTTAACTTTTTCCTGGGTCACCGCAAAGAGGTGGTCCGGCGCCGCTCCCTGTTCGAGTTGGACAAAGCGGAAAAGCGGGCGCACATTATCGAAGGGTTGAAAATCGCCCTGGATAACCTGGATACCGTGATCCGCCTGATTCGCAGTTCAAAAAACCGGCAACAGGCAAAAGAGCGCTTGATGGCGGCGCTGCCTTTGACCGAGGTGCAGACGGACGCGATTCTGGACCTGCAGCTGTACCGGTTGACCAACCTGGAAGTCGACAAACTGGATGCCGAGTACGTAGAGTTGCTGAAACTGATCAACTACCTGCGGGAGCTTCTGGATAGCGAGCGCATGATGCTGAGCGTGATCCAGAAAGAATTGCTGGCTGTGCGCGACAAATACCAGGATGAGCGCCGCACCACCATTATCGAACAGGAACTGTCGGATATCCGGATTGAAGACCTGATCAAGGACGAGGATTTCGTGATCCTCTATACGCGCAACGGGTACATCAAGCGCACCACGCTCAGTACCTACCACAACCAGCATCGCGGCACCATCGGCCGGCGGGGCGTCAGTTTGCGTGAAGAGGACATGATTTCCCGTGTATTTGTGGCTTCCGCCCACGATTACATTCTCACCTTTACCGAAAAGGGCCGCATGTTCTGGATCCGGGTATACGACCTGCCGGAAGGCGATACCACCAGCAGGGGGAAACCCATCAACCGCTTGATCGGCATCAATGGAGAAGACAATGTCTGCTCCGTGATCAACATCAAGGAGTTTTCTCCGGACCGCTACGTGATGCTGTTTTCCCGCCAGGGTTATGTGAAAAAGACTTCGCTGGCCGCGTTTTCAAACCCGCGCAACAACGGCATTATTGCGGCGGATGTTCCCGAAGGCGACACCCTGTTCGAAGCCCAGATTTCTAACGGCGACAGCGACGTGATCGTGGGTACCCATCTGGGCAAGGCGCTGCGGTTTCATGAAAAGGACGTACGCGAAATGGGCCGCACGGCCAGGGGCGTGCGCTGCATCAAGCTGGGCAAAGGCGACATCGTTGTTGGGGCCGCGGTGATTGGTGAAAGCGACCAGACCATTCTGACCGTAACCGAAAACGGAATCGGCAAAAAATCGGACCTGGACCTGTACCGCATTCAAGCCCGTGGCGGCAAGGGGTTGATCAATATCCGCTTCACGGAAAAAGTCGGCCGGGTGATCGGCCTGGTCACCCTGGGTTCCTGTGATGACCTGATCCTTTCTTCGCGCAACGGCATTGTCAATAAAATCTGCTCGGATGCCATCCGGTCCCAAGGACGGGCGACTCAGGGCGTACGGTTGCTGCAGTTGCGGGAAGGCGACCAACTGGTTTCTTTGGAAAAAGTCCGTACCGACGAAGAGTAAAGCGGGTCGCGGGGCGTCTCGTTGATTCCGCCCGGCATTTGTGATACAACCCCGGGCAGAGAACCGAACCCATGCTCTTTCCCATCAAGGATTACAATCCGACCCAAAGACCCGCGGTATTGACCATATTGATTATCCTGTTGAACGCGGGAGTGTTTTTTACCCAGGCGCTGTTTTCCGATCTGCAGTACCAGGTGGCCCGTCACTCCATGATTCCCTGGGAAATCACTCACTTTGAGCGCATTGAACAACCCATCGCCGTCAGAGAGACAACGGATCCCTTGACCAATCTGTCCCAACGGCAATTGATCTATCGCGAAAACGCCCCGATTTCGACGATCCTGTTTTCCATGTTCATGCATGGGTCATTGATGCACTTGTTGGGCAACATGTTGTTTCTGTGGATATTCGGGAACAACATTGAAGATCGCCTGGGGCCCCTGCTGTACCTGTTGTTTTACCTTGCCTGCGGTGTCGGTGCCAGCCTGCTCCACGTGTTGTTTCATCCCAATTCCCTGACACCGGTGATCGGCGCCAGCGGCGCGGTTTCCGGAGTGATGGGTGCGTACCTGCTTCTGTTTCCCCGCGCGAAGGTCCGCTCCCTGCTGTTTATCTTTATCCTGGTGACGTTTGTGGATATTCCCGCCGCGGTCTTCCTGGTGATCTGGTTCATATTTCAGTTCTCCTATATCGGCGGTGTCGGGATTGCGTGGGCGGCGCATGTGGGTGGTTTTTTAATGGGGATGCTGTTGATTCATTTCTGGCGAAAACTCAACCCCCGCCCCCATGTAGAGATTCTGCAATAAGTTGCCTGCAACCCCGCCATGGCCCGTGGCTACAGACTTCTCAACCTGTCACTTTCCGGACGTCGGGCGATTTTCCTTGTCCAGTAACCATTTCAAAGCCAACGGTCCGATGAGCTGGTTGATGAAGATGGCGGCCAGTATCAAGACGGCAATGGATTTTCCCCAGCGTGGAAATTGCTCGGCGATGATTGTGGCCAATCCAAGCGACAACCCGGCCTGCGATACAAACGCCGCCCAGCCCCGGTGACGAAGATGCCAGGCTTTTCCGGAAAGCTGAATTCCGGCCCATGTTCCGACCCATTTGAAAAATATACGCAAAATCACCAGTGCCATGGCCAGCAGGCCCACGGCATTGAGCAGGTCCAGGCGCAAGGCGGCGCCGGCCAGGGTGAAAAACAGCACGTAAACCGGCGGTGAAATCGCCTCCAGGTGGTCCATCAGCCGGTCGCCCTCACGGCTGAGGTTGACGACCAGAAACCCGGCTGTCATCATGATCAGCAGGGGATGAAGCCCAAGCGGTTCAAAAACTTCGTAGGAAAAAAAACACACAGCCAGAATAAATGCCACGGGGTGGTTTCTGACACGGCTCAGAAACAGAATGATCAGTCCGCCGATCAGCATCCCGGCCAGTACGGAACCGGATATCTGCAAAAAAGTGCCGCCGATACTGGTAGTGGAACTGGACTCCGCCGGGTTCAGCGCATGCGCGACATTGAGTCCGACACAAAACAGAAACAGGATCACAATATCTTTCAGCATGACCACGCCCAGAATCAAGTCGGTGGTGGATGTGCGTTTTCCTGATTCCACGATCACGGCAAGCGTAGTGGATGGAGATGAAGCGGTGGACACAATTCCGATCAGCAATCCCGCCGACAGCAACCCGGCCGTAGTAACGAATGGCATTGGAAGCACCCATGTGGCCAGTATCCAGAAACCCAGGGTCATGCCCGCAATCATGATCAGGGTCTGCATGGAAAGTACCCACGAAACCACTCGAAAATGGGGGCGCAAGCGTGCCAGGCGAATTTCTCCGCCGGCGGTCAAGGCAATCAGAGAGAGTGCAAGTCCGTTGATCAGATGCAGATCCGTGACGTGAATCAAAGAAATCACCTTGAGGCCGAAAGGCCCGATCGCCATTCCGGCCAGCAGGTAACCCGTAATCGATGGCAACCCGTGCCGCCTGGCCAGGCGGCCGGAAAGATATCCGATCAGCATCATCAATCCCATGGCGTAGGCCGCGCTGGATGAAATATCCATCGGCGCCTCCCGGCGCATGAGCAAACCAAAAAAGATCAAACCCAGCAGCAACAACAGGTTCATCATTTTGTTTTTTCAGCGGCGGTTCTGAAAAGCCCGACAGTACCCGCCAATTCTGCGATCAGTAAAGCAAAAACAAATACGGTCGTTACCCAGGCCATCCATTCGGTTTGAAAGCGTTCTTGAATTTCAAGCAACATGGCCGGACCGATTCCGCTCATCGGCAATAAGAGAAACGCGGCGCGTTTTTTGAATCGTGACGGGGCGTGATGCCAGTGCCTGGTCAAAACGATTCCCAAACGTTTGGTCCAGTATTTGACTGGAACCAGTAAAGCCGCCACAATCAGGGGCGCCCATCCGAAGGGCAGTGCGTACACGGGAAGCACGATCATGAACAGCAGGTAAAGCGGTTTTTCAACCGGGGTCAATCGCTTTTGAAACCAGGCATGTCGCCGGGTTAAATTCGTAAAAGTGATGCCCGCGGTCATGGTGACAAACAGCATTGAAAAACGCAGCAGGTAGGCGGCACCGCTGAGCGCGAACACCAGTCCGAAAAGTATGGTGGACACTTCGAGAGAATCTTCCACACGTCGTACCATATAATGCACCGCGTAACCGGATACCACACCGAAACTCAATTGCAGTCCGATTGAGACCAGCGCATTCAAGTTCCCGGTGTCAACCGAAATCAGCACCGGCAAAAAGGTGACGAAGAGAATTGGGAAAAAATTGTCAATTGCGGAAACAAAGCAACACATGCGGTACTGACGGCCCGCATAACGATAGCGGCGCATGGCCCAGAACACAAACGCGGTACAGCTTTCTGAAAGCAGAATGGCCAGTACGGCAACGCCGGAAACGGCTAAGGGGACCGGTAAATAGAGAAAATGTGTCAGCGCGGTAAACAGCATCCAGCCGAATGCGGTCAACACCAAGGCGGGCAGAAAATAGAGCGCGCCGGCGGATAGAAACCAGCCGGAGGGAATGCGTTTCAGGTAACGCCATTCCAGTTGAAAACCATACAGAAAACCGATCCATCCCAATCCGAAATGAATCAGGGGACGCAGCTGTGCCAGTACGTCGACCGAAAGCAGGCCCAGCCCACCCGGGCTGATGAGAACTCCCAGCAACAGAAAACCTGTGCCTGAAAAAAAAAAGTATGCCAGTGGAGAACGCTTGCGATCCAGTTTGAACAGGGAAATCGAACCGACAAAGGTTAGCAGCAATAAGGCCGCGAAAACCGACAGAGAGTTCACGAGCCTGGTTCCGGTTTCAGCCCCATGGCCTCAATTACCGGTAAAAAAAAGAGGATTCCGTTTCCGTTATCTTCAAGAGGACCCAGAATCTTTTTCAGCAGACTTTTTACAGCGGAGCGCTTTTCGTCCTGAATTACGGAAAGCACGGTTTTGTTGTAGGGCCGGTTTCCGGAAAACATGAAACGCAACCCGGCAAATACAGGCACATCTTCAGCCAGAATATGGCCCATTCCAACTGAATCCACAATGGTGGCGCCGGTGATGCCGATTTCAAGATATCCTTCCAATACCGATTCCAGCAATTCTTCGCGGTTCAGAATCAAAACCGCCAGCATCATGGGCGAATCAACTCGTCTTTTTCAACCAATACGCGGTATACGCCTTCCGCATCCGCGGCAGAGCCTACAGCCTCTACGATGTCGGTATTGTTGACCATGCGGGCAATATGCGCCAGGGATTTCAGGTGAAGTCCCACATCACGCTCGTCGCTCATAATCAAAAAAACCAGGAAAACCGGGTTGCCGTCCGGGGCTTTGAA
>JAFGNX010000071.1 GCA_016926835.1 Candidatus Aminicenantota bacterium
CGGCATCTGTACTTGAAATGCCCAACGACACCGGCGCGCCATTGACCCTGGAAGAATTCATTCATTATATCCGCGAAGTGGCGTTAAACGCTCTGGTGGATAAACCGTTGCTTAGGCGTGAAGAAACCGGAAGTGCCATCACAACCTGGTTGACTGCTGAGCAAGACTCCATTATTGAAGAACAGCCAATCCCTTATCAAACTGAGGTCAATCCCCCTGCGGAAGAATCGAGTCGCCCGCTGGGAGGCACCCTGGGATACTGCGGCTACCATACCCTGCCGTTTGTCATGCAGACCGTTCCCGCGGACTGGTGGTCCTACGATACCATTGAAATGGCCCGGAACACCTGGAACTGGTTTATGGCCATTTACCAGAAAAGCCCCAGCGACGGAAAATTCGGTCACAATAACCGCAATGAAGTGTGCGGATGGGTCAAAGAAGCTGACATGCAGAGGATCTACGGAGTCGGCTGGAACGGATATATCGGTTGGGCGCACCATTGGTGGCGGGCGGGAAGCCCCTGCGGCAGGCTGCTGGAATCGGACATCATGTTCAACCCCGCTTATGAATGGACGGACAACGAAGAAGCTGCCTGGGGGAACGACGACGTGGTACTACTGCGACCCGTCGCCATGCACGAGATGGCCCATACCTGGGGCATGCAGCGCGGCTCCGAAGGGAGTTGGGGGTATTATGAGACCTATGACTACGATCAATTAACCGTAGTCCACAGCTATTACCACGATATCATCGAGGATGGCCGGGGCATCCACATAGCTGATGCCTATTGCCTGCGCCGAGATTACCAGAGCCAAACAAATATCAAAAACACGGTTGATGTGGGTGTCGAATCTTATTACGCCAGCAACGGCCTGAAGAACGCCAGCGCAAATCAATCCAGTTATTACCCGGGTGACGCCATCAGCCTGAGGAACATCACCGTGGAAAACATCGGTTTCCAGCCGGCCGCCAACGTCCGGGTCCGCGTATTTCTATCTACGGACCGCAACATCACCGGAGATGATTATCAGGTCGGCTCCTATTGGAGTTGGGACACCCTGGCCAGGGAAACACGCTCGGTTTTTGACGTGAATTCCACCATCCCCAATGATATGCCGGCCGGGACCTACTACATCGGCCTCATCATCACTGTGAACGGATTGAAAAACGACGACTATACCCTGAACAACCGTACCACTTTCTCTGCAACCATCCAGATCAAGTCCCGCAGTTCCGGGGGCGACAATGGTGACGATAACGGCGGCAGGGGATGTTTTATCGCCACAGCCGCCTTCGGTTCACCCGTTGCCGCCCAGGTCGCTCTATTGCGTGAGTTCCGTGACCAATTCCTGATGACACACGAGCCGGGCCGTGATTTTATCCAGGCCTATTATCGCTTTTCGCCGCCCCTGGCACGCTTGATTGCCCGGAACCCGGGCCTTAAGACGGCGGCACAAACCGGCCTTCAGCCCCTGATCGCTTTCAGCCGCACAATACTGGAACTGGGATTCATGTTCTGATCATCTGCTCATCAGCAAATTCCGGCGCGCAATCTCCAGTGGCGATTGCGCAGGCTCAGCTCACGAAATCACGCAGACAGTTACCTGTTGGGTCTGGTCCTGCCGCTGCGGCTCTTGATCCGGGCCAGGATATCCGAGGCAATCTCCTCGATGGGTTTATTGCTGACATCGATCACCTGGCAGTCCGGAATCCGGCTGAAAACTGTCTTTGCATAACGCAGTTCCGAGCGTACATGGTCGAGTTCAGAATAATGCCCTGTGGATCCGCCGAGATGCAGATCGCGTACACTGCGCAGTTCGGCCAGGTTACGGGGTGATGTGGTCAAGCCGAACACAAACATATCTTCCAGATTGAACAGTTTTTCGGGGGGTTCCAGCCCCAGAATGATGGGCACGTTGGCGACCCGCCAGCCTTTGAAGGCCAGGTAGATGCTCAGGGGCGTCTTGAATGTACGCGATACCCCGATCAAGACGATTTCCCCCTTGTGGATCTCTTCCACCCGGTTGCCGTCGTCATGACGGAAAGCGAACTCCATGGCCTCGATACGCTGGAAATACGCCCGGTTCAATTTGCGGAACAACCCCGGAGTCTCCATGGGAGAAAATTCCAGTTGCCGTGACAATTGCGCCAGCAGCGGACCCATCAGATCGATGGTCTCAACGTCGTTGAGCCGGCCGAGAGCCAGGATTCGGTCTCGCAGATCCTTGGATACAAAGGTGTGGACGACAAAACCATTGTGCGTTTTGGCTTCATCGATGATTTTTTCTACTTGCTTCTCCGTGCGGACTTGCGCGCGGATATTGATTTCCGTATCTATTTCGCCAAACTGCGCCATGGCGGATTTCAACGCCCCTTCCGCAGTGCGGCCGGTTCCATCAGACATGACAAACACTTTCAAGGTCATGGCGCCGTATTCAAGACGATTTTCAATATATCACATCGAAAAAAAAATCTCTTTTTAGTTCCACTCGTTGGGGAACATCCGCTTTATGCGCGAAATCTTTCCGCGAAACATCGCCGGATTTGAAAATTCAGCGAAATTCCTTTGAAACGATGGTAA
>JAFGNX010000072.1 GCA_016926835.1 Candidatus Aminicenantota bacterium
ATCAGCGGCGAGTTTCCCGCCGCCCGCATCTCGAAGGCGTTGGGGAATTTGCCAGCCGCCGACATTCTCGCCGTCAGAGATAACAGCCTCACCCTGGCTTTGGACAGCACGGCCAAAATCCCGGGCATACTGGAAACGCTCTTTCAAGCGGCCATATCCGTGAGTGATCTAAAAATACAGTCGCCCAACCTGGAGACGGTGTTTCTGAAATTAACCGGAAGGAGCCTGAGAGATTGAATCGCATCCGTCTCATCGTGACCCGCGATTTCCGCCGCCGGCTGCGTTCCCCCGCCGGTATCCTGATTCTTACCGCCATTCCCCTGCTCATGACCGCGATCTTTGGTATCGTCTTCTCGCCCGGAGAAAAAAGCAGACAGTTATCCATCCGGGTACTGGTGGTGGACAACGATCGCAATTTCGGCGCCCGCATGCTGATGCAGGCTTTCTCGCAGGAACGGTTCGCCGAAATGTTCCGCATGGAAACCGTCAATGAGGAGGACGGCCGCCGCGAGATCGCGCGGGGAAAGGCTTCCGCACTGCTGGTAATCCCGAAGGATTTTACCGCCGCCCTTTTCCTGTCCAGACCGGTACAGTTGGAAGTGGTTAAAAACCCATCCGAACAATTTCTGCCCGGGGTGGTTGAGGAATTCACCCGCACCGCGGCGGTGCTGGCAGCAGCGGCCCAGGCGGTATTCCGGGAGGAACTGGCCGCGATGCGTCCGCTCTGGGATCGTTCCTTTAATGAAATAGAAACCACTGAATTCGCGAATCTGCTGGATTCACTCCGCCCCAAGATCAATCGCCTGCGCCGGGTACTGGACCCTTTGCTGGTGGGACTTGACACTCAGGATGAGACCAGCAAGCCAGAGGCGGAAAACCAACCCGCTTTTGACATCTCCGAAATATTTGCCTTGATCCTGCCTGGAATGGCGATTCTGTTCATGATGTTCATTGTCGAGATTTTCATGCGCGAGATTCTGTCGGAAAAAGAGGACGGCACGCTGCGACGCCTGCTGTTCTCTCCCATTCCCCCCATTCAATACGTGGCGGCCAAAATCACCTCCGCCTGGCTGATGGGCTTGGTGATTCTGGGCCTGATGGCGGCCATGGGAAGCGTTGTTCTCGCGATCCGCTGGGGAAACTTTTTTTATTTCCTGGTGCTTGGCGGCGCCGTCCTTGCAGCACTTTGCGGTCTTTTTGCCTTATTTTACGCCTTCTTTCGCAATCGCAACCAGGCGGGAGTGATCACGTCCCCGGTGATTCTGGTATTTGCCGCTTTGGGCGGCAGCATGATACCGGTCAACCAGTTGCCCGCCGGATTCCGGGCATTCAGCCGCTTTACCCCCAACTACTGGTTCATCCAGGGAACCGCTTTGATCCGTGCGGGTGAATTCCCCGTCACCGCGATCCTGTTGTTGCTGGCAGTGGGTCTGGTATTGACAGTTGCCAGCCTGCCGCTCCTGGTACGGAGGGTCAGCCCATGAAAATTTCCTGGCTGATCGCACGTATCGACCTGAAACGCATGACCAGGGACAAAGCCTTTTTCTTCTGGAGCCTGGCATTCCCGGTTTTTCTCATCCTGATTTTCGGAAATTTATACCGGGGCGGCAACAGCAACCCCAAAGCGGAAATCGTGGTGGTAAACCGGGATCAAGGCCGCTGGGGCGATTTCCTGGTGGCCGCCCTGGATAACCCCGACCTGGTGATTCAGAAAGTACAGGAAAAACCGGATAAGTTCACCCGCGTGCTCGAAATTCCCGCTGATTTTTCCCAACGGATCCAAAACTTCCAGGCCCAGAAACTCCGCTTCACCAAAAACGCGGATGCCAGCCTTGAAGCCGCCACACGAGTGGAAACCCGCATCATACAAGCATTGGTCCGCCTGATCGCCGGCGTGGTTCTGCAACCCGAGTCCGGCCCGGCTCAACCCGGGAACAGGCCGATAGAGGAATTGATAACCATAAAGACGGGATTTCCTCCGGGAACGATAACCACAATCCCATCCGGATTTGATCACGTCATCCCCGGCATTCTCGTCCACACGCTTATGATCCTGATCCTGATCTACGGCGGCATTACCGTGATGATGGATCGTCAAAGCGGTATACTGACACGCATCATATCCGGTCCGGTCTCCAGGGCCGAATTGTGGGGAGGGAAATTCCTGGGACGATTGCTTACCGGCCTGCTGCAGGCCGTAATGCTGGTGGGCCTGGGATTGCTGTTTTTCAAACTCAACCTGGGCGATCCCCCGCTTTCCTTCCTGATCGTAATCCTTTTTTCCGCGGCCATGGCGTCATTGAGCATTTTTCTGGGATCTGTATTCCGCAAAGAGGAAGTGATCATCGGTCTGGCGATCCTGTTCGCCAACCTGTTTGCCGCCCTGGGCGGTTGCTGGTGGCCCATTGAGGTCGTGCCCCCGGTCATCCGCGCGGTCGGCATGGCGGTACCCGCATGGTGGGCCATGGACGCCTTTCACCAGGTAATATTTTTCCATAAAGGCCTGGAAACACTGATCCTGCACTATGTCGTCCTTTTGGCGTATACCGCCCTTTTCTCTTTCCTGGCCATTCGCTACTTCAGAATTCGCCAATGAAATGCGATAGACCGCACGACCGCAAACTTAAAAAGAAAATAAATTTGCATTATTGACTTATGAAAATTTTACATTCATTATGTATCTTGCGACGACGACCGGCCCGGATCGATCCGGCATGATAATTGGATGATGAATCAAAAAAGAGATAAGAAGCGGTCATTCAAACTTCCGCATACGCTTGTTCTGATCTATCTGATCGTATTGATCATGTACATCCTCACCTGGGTGATTCCTTCCGGATCCTTTCAGCGGGTGGAAAAAACCGTGGAAGGCGCAGTCCGCCAAGTCACGGTGCCGGGCACTTTCAATTACATGCAGAAAAACACAGTATCGCCATCCATCCTGTTGACCGCTCCGGTACGGGGGTTTCAGGATGGCGTACTCATTATCGCCTTTCTGTTTATCATCGGCGGGGCGTTCGCTGTAATCCAGGAAACCGGTACCATTGACCTGGCCATCCGTCGCTTGACAGCCGCGTTCGCGCGTCGCCCCGCCCTGCGGGGATTGGTGATTCCCGTTTTAATGACCGTATTTTCCCTGGCCGGGTCGATTTTCGGAATGTGTGAAGAAACCATTCCCTTTATCCTGGTATTTATCCCCCTGGCCTTGTCCATGGGCTACGACTCCATTGTCGGTGTGGCCATTCCGTTTCTGGGCGCCGCCGCCGGTTTCGCCGCCGCCTTTTTCAATCCCTTTACCGTTGGTATCGCCCAGGGGTTGTCCGACCTGCCCCTGTATTCCGGCTTGACCTACCGCCTGATCTCCTGGGTATTGGGCACAGCCCTGATGATCGCCATGGTAATGATCTATGCCGCCCGCGTGCGCCGCAACCCCCGTTCCAGCCCGGTTTACGAAATCGACCGCCAGCGGTTGAAAACAGATCAGCTGGACAACGCGTCCGCAACCGCGCAGTTGACTTCCCGTCACCGTTCCGTGCTGTGGATCTTCGGCGGTGGTATCTTGATCCTGGTGGCGGGAATTCTGTTGCAACACTGGTATATCGAAGCCATTGCCGCGGTTTTCCTGGGCATG
Source organism: Candidatus Aminicenantota bacterium (assembly GCA_016926835.1). Lineage (GTDB taxonomy): Bacteria > Acidobacteriota > Aminicenantia > UBA2199 > UBA2199 > UBA876. Next base: position 3,632 of record JAFGNX010000072.1, read on the forward strand.
GGACTGGCCGCGGGTTTCGCCGCGGGCATAACGCCCAGCCGCATGGCCGGTTATTTTGTTTCCGGTGCCAAGGACATGATGAACGTGGCCTTTATCATTGCCTGCGGCCGCGCCATTCTGATCGTCGCCCAGGAAGGGCAGATCCTGGATACCCTGCTCTACTATGCATCCCAGTTCATTTCTCTTTTCCCCCGCATCGTTACCGCGCAGATGATGTTCCTGACCCAATCATTCATCAACTTCTTTATCCACTCCGGTACCGCACAGGCGGCACTGACAATGCCGATCATGGCCCCGTTGAGCGACCTGGTCGGAGTGACACGCCAAACCACGGTTTACGCCTTCCAGTTGTGTGAATTCGTCAACCCCATTCTGCCGACTTCGGCAGTAACCATGGGCGTACTCGGCATCGCGCGCATTCCCTGGGAAAAATGGGCCCGCTGGTTTTTGCCCATTATGTTGATCCTGGTCGTGTTCAGCATGATCATGCTGATTCCCCCCGTTCTGATGAACTGGGGTCCATTCTAATTCGGAGTCCCTCATGCGTGTTCTACTACTGCTGTTCTGTCTGCTGATTTCCGGACCGCTGCATGCATCCGCGAACAACGGCGGTGGACACCTGGTGATAATCGGCGGCGCGCTGGCTCCGGACAACTCCGATATATACACGGAAATCATCCGCCTGGGAGGTGGAACAAAGGATTGCCGAATCGTGATACTGGCTGCCGCCAGCGCCACTCCCACCACCAGTGGCAACGCCTATCGTGATGATTTTCTCAGCTTTGGAGTAGCGCCTGAACGGGTCGCACTTCTGCCGCTTGCCCTTTTGGACGATCCGCAGACGCAGCCTTTAAACGAATCCACCTGGGCGAAAAACCACGATGATCCCGCCACGATCACCAGAATCGATCAAGCCAGCGTGGCTTTCCTGGCCGGTGGTGACCAGGGGCGCTATGCGCGTTTGTTGACCTCCCGGCACGGAAAAGACACATTGTTGTTACAGGCATTGCGCCGCCTCCTCCAGCGGGGCGGTGTGATTGCCGGCACGAGTGCCGGTGCCGCGGTGATGAGTGATCCCATGATCACCGGAGGAGACAGCCTGGATTCTCTCATCCCCGAGCAACGCCCGGGATCCGGAAACCCCGTAACCCTGGACCGGGGTTTGGGCTTCTGGCGGGGGGGGCTTGTGGACCAGCATTTCATTCGTCGAGGACGCTGGGGCCGCTTGCTGGCAGCCCTGGAACGGTCCCCGCATCAAACTATCGGGTTGGGTGTCAGTGAAAATACGGCGGCCTTCATTCACGGCAATAACCTGAGTGCCATGGGATCCGGAGCCGTGGTTCTCATCGACAAAAAGAAAAGTGTGCGTATTTCGCAATCTCCCTTGCACGTGAAAGGTTTCAGACTGTATTACCTTCAACATGGGGATAAAATCGATTTGCGAACCCTCCAGGTAACATCAGCCAAGCAGCGCGCCCTTGTCTCGAATCCAGTGGCGGAATCTCCGCCACCGCAACGCACCCCCATGGCAGGCGCGTTTGACCCCTATGGACTCATGAGATTGCTGGAAGAGCATCTGGCGGGTTTCCGGCGGCGCCAAGCACAGGCACTTGCCTGGGATGGAAGCGACAACGCGTCCGGGCCTGGTATCGAACTCACCCTCAGTATCATTGACTCCACCAGAGTATTTCACCAACAACAAAGCGGCAAAGACACATGGACTTTCCAGGAAATTTCACTCGATATCATTCCCGTAACCGTGAACGTCCATCCCCGGCAAAATGAAAAAGTAAAAGAAAAATAATTTTCTTTGTTGATTTTTGAAAATTTTTATTCTATCTTGACCATGTGAGCCGCCAACTTTCGTATCTTTGCAGTTTCACGGTTTCTTTATCCAACCCCCATGGTTTTCGCATTCTGCAATCGGCAGCCGGAGGACCGTTGTGATCCTTTTAAAGAACTGCTCGCTTTTTGACCCCAACGCCCTTGGCAATAGAGACATCCTTATCGGGGGCGGTCGCGTTGTTTGCATCGCGCCGCAAATCGATACGCCCGACCTGCCGGGTCTGGAGGTTCTGGATGTAGAAGCACGTTGGGTCATTCCGGGACTGGTGGATTCCCATATCCATTTCGCCGGCGCTGGTGGAGAAGGCGGTCCGGTAACGCGCACGAGCCCCATTCCACTTGATGCCATTATTGAAGCGGGAATCACAACGGTTGTCGGCTGTCTGGGTACAGACGGCATTACGCGCGGAGTGGAATCCGTATTGATGGAAGCCAAGGCCTTACGCCAGGCGGGCCTCTCAGCCTGGATATACACCGGCTCTTATCAGATTCCACCTCCCACAATTACGGGGGATGTGGCCCGTGACCTCGCTTTGATCAGCGAAGTAATCGGCGTAGGCGAAATCGCCCTGGCCGACCATCGCTCTTCCGATCCGAGTGAGGGCGAACTGCTGCGTCTGGCCCGGCGGACCCATCTTGGCGCTTTGCTGGGCAACAAGAAAGGCATCATCAATATCCATCTGGGAGACCAACCGGACCCGTTTGGAATCCTGCAGAGGGTGGCCCAGCGGGACGGCGTGGGTCATTACCGCTTTCTTCCCACCCATTGCAATCGCAGCCGTTCCGTTCTGGCCGAAGCCGCTGTCTGGGGTCGTGAAGGGTATGTGGATCTGACAGCCAGCAGTTATCCCTATTATGCGGACCTGGAGATCAAGCCTTCAACCGCGGTTCAGGAGCTGCTGGATCAGGGGGTCCCTTTCCACCACATCACCATTTCTTCCGACGCCGGTGGCTCCCTCCCCCAATTTGACGAACACGGAACCCTGGTAAAGAACGCCTTGGGGCATCCGGCCTCTTTACTCCGCGAAGTGCTCGATTTTTCCGAATCCGCAAAGAGCACGAATTTCTCCCCATTTGCCCTGGCGACTGCGCACCCGGCAGACATCCTGGGATTGTCCCGCAAGGGCCGCATCCGTGTCGGCAACGACGCGGACCTGGCGATTCTGCGCCATGACCGACAGGAAATCCATGCCCTGATGGCGGGCGGACGCTGGCTGTCTCCTCCTCCAGGGTATTCCGGCAACCAGAACAGGCTTGAAAAACAGTTCCCGAATGAACCCAAAGGAACGCACCATAAAAAGTAAAGAGGAGGTCGCATGAAACGCGCCAAAGCATTACTGACAGCCATTCTGCTGTTATCCGGCCTGGCAGTCGCCCAGATCCAGTCCGGAAACATTTACGGCACCGTGGTGGAGTCCTCCGGCATGCCCATGCCCGGGGTTTCCATCTCTCTGGTCTCATCACGTACGGGCGAACTGACCACCGTCAGCAGTGAAGACGGACGGTACCGCTTTCTGAACCTTCCCCCGGCCAGGGACTATGTCATCACGTTCCGCCTGGACGGTTTCAAAACCGAAGTGCGTCGGGAAATCCGCGTGATCATCGGCGAAAATGTTACCGTAAACGTGGAAATGAGTGTGGGCGAAATCACCGAACGGGTAACAGTGGAAGGCCGCCCCCCGGTGATTGATATCCGCAAAACCACCGCCGCCACAAACATCACCCAGGAAGAGCTGCAATCCCTGCCCACTGCCCGGGATCCCTGGGCCATTTTGCAGAAAGCTCCCGGTCTCGCCATGGATCGTGAAAACGTCGGTGGCAATGAATCGGGCCAGCAATCATCGTACACCGCCCGCGGAGAAGGCCGGGCCAACTCCCAGTGGAACGTGGACGGAGTGGAAGTGACCGATCCCACGGCACCGGGTACATCGGGCATGTACTACGACTACGACATGTTCGAGGAAATGCAGATCCAGACCGCCGCCAACGATGTGACCGCCATGACCGGTGGCGTCAACATCAATTTCGTGACGCGACGGGGGTCCGACCGCATATCCGGCGGTGCCCGCTTCTACCTGACCGATGATGCCTTTCAATCCAGTAATCTTCCGGACAACATGGTCCAGGCAGACCTGTCCGGCAACACCATCAACACCATCTCCGATTACGGGTTTAACCTCGGCGGGCCCATCCGCAAGGGCAAATCATGGTTCTGGCTCTCCTACGGCGTGCAGGATATCAATCTCTTTGATGTACGTGGTGATGCCGATGATACGCTGTTGCGTACACTCAACGGCAAACTCAACCTGACAATGGGCAGCCATCGCATCGAACTATACGGCGTATACAACGACAAGATCAAAGAGGGTCGCAAGCGTTACCCCCTCGACCTTTACGAGGCGGGGCGCAAGCAAACCGGACCGGCTTATATTTTCAAACTTCAGGATGACATCACCGTGGGCAACAACCTGCTCATTACCTTGAAAGCTTCATACACCCCGACCTCATACACGCTGGAACCCTATGGCGGAAGAGACAAAGCCGTTTACGAGATTTACAATACTTATCGCTACAACACCGGAACCTGGGAAGAGATCTCGTCGGATATCTTCAGCGGCAGCGTCGCGCTGAGTTATTTCAAAGACAATTTCCTTTTCGGTGATCATGAAATCAAGCTCGGCGCTGAGTACCGGTACTCCCATTCCCGCGAGGCCTCGCAACTGGGCAATGGCCTGCACCTTCAGATCCGCCCCGGCCGCAGCCTCTACTATGGCACCCTCTACCGCGACTGGGACATCGACTACGATTTGAGCCGACTTTCCCTGTGGCTGCAGGATTCCATCAATATGGGGCGGATCACTTTGAACCTGGGAGTGCGCATGGACCGGCAGGCCGGCGGCATGCGGGAACACGTGATTCCAGGCACATCCATTCCCGAAGCCGCGGACATTGAGGGAATGGACCTCAATTTTTCCCCTCTGACCCAGCCCGCCACAAATCTGCCGTTCTCCTTTGCTTTCTTTTCCCCCCGGGTGGGGCTGATCTGGGACCTCTCCGGAAACGGGCGGACCGTAGCCAAAGCCAACTTCGCTGTTTACGGATCCGTATTGGATGCGGGATACATCGATACCCTGCGCATCGACAGCTATCACGAATTGGACTGGTATGACGACAACGGCAACAACCTGGCCGATCCAGGCGAACTCTACCTTTACCGTACCCGGGACAACAGCCGGATGATCCTGGGTGAGGACGCCCAGTTCTTTTTTGATGAAAATCTCAAGCCGGAGAGAACCACGGAAGCCGTGATGGGACTGGAAAGAGAAGTCATGCAGGATTTCCGCGTGGGATTGAACCTGATCTACCGGCACATCAGCAACCACACCTGGACCGTACCGTATGTCTGGGACGGCGGTTACCGATTGGTGCGCAACAGCGACTGGGGCCGATTCTCCGTCAGTGAGGAAGGATTTGAGTACACATTCTGGGATACGCTGGACGTGTACGATGAAGGCATTGGCTTCGTCACCCAAAGGCCCGACTACAAGGTTGTGTACAAAGGTCTGGAACTGACCTTTAACAAAGCCTTCCGCAATCGTTGGATGATCAGTGGCTCACTGACTTTCCAGGATACGACAGTGAATTACGATTCCTCCGCCGCGTATATCGATCCCACGGACCACCAGCCGGACCGGCTGGACGGGCAACCCGGCCCCCACTCTTATGCCCGCTTCGTAATGAACTCCCGCTGGATGTTCAAGTTCAACTGGATGTACGAACTTCCCTGGAAAATCAATTTCGCCGGCTCACTCAATATTCGCGACGGGTACATCTTCCCGCGGGTGCGGACTCTGTTTGACGCCGGCCGCCGCTACTGGGATTACGCTGAACCTGTCGTGCTCCTGGAGGAATTCGGAACCAGCCGATACGATACATTCTGGATGCTGGACCTGCGCATGGAAAAAATGATTCCATTAAAAAACTTCGCCCGACTTTTCATCTCGGTTGACGCCTTCAACATTACCAACAACGACATGGTTTTAAGCCAGGGTAACGACATCTCGCTCGGCAATTACCTGGTTCCCGACACCATGCTGAACCCCAGGGTTTTCCGCCTGGGAGCGCGGCTGGAATTCTGATTCATCACGCGTCCGCCGGGCCGGGAACCATCCCGGCCCGGCAAACCCGGGCAGATTCTCATGAACCAAACCGCGCCTTCGATTCATTTTTATTTCACCACGAACCGTTTCGTTGTCGCACACCACCAGAATATAATGCTCCCAGGCTCGCGCAGTGGCCACGCAAAAGAAAAATCACAGAGCGAAACCAGGCCAGGGCTGTATATCATTGGTACGATTGGTATAATGAAGGCATGAACCAGAAACTGCGTCAGCGCATCGCCGACGGTATGACGGATTACTCACGTATTCAGAAGCGATTGGCCGTTTTCCTGATTGAGTTCTGGAATGACATCCCGCTGATGTCCATTGAACAGATCGCCCAGCGATCCGGAGTCAGTATGGCCACGGTCACCCGTTTCGTACGTCGCTTCGGTTTTTCAGGGTTTTTTGAGTTCAAGGGCAGCATCCGGGAAGAGATGACAGGACATGTCAATCCGGTGGACCGTTTCCGATTGTTGAAAACCGACTTTTCGGGCAAGGAATCCCTTGTCAAGGTCGCTCGTCAGGATGTGCGCAACATCAACCGCCTGCTGCAGATGGTTAAGGAAACGGCGTTCAACGACTTGGTCCAACGCATTGAACGTGCGACACGGGTCTTTACCTACGGCGTCAGCGTTTCGTCCATCCTTTCACGCATGTTCTGCTACATCCTCAACCAGGTCCAGAAGGAAGCCCATTGCCTGGATTCGGGCAGCATGACCGTTGAGGAACGCCTGTTCAGCCTGAACAGTCAAAAAGATCTTCTGATATTTGCTTCCTTCTATCCATACTCGAAATGCACGGTCGACTTCGCTGAGCTGGCCCGCCATGAAAATCTGCAACTGGTCGCCATTTCCGACAATGAATTCTCTCCCATTTCCCAGTTCGCGAACCTCACTTTGGCCATCCCCGCCGAGAATATCCTCTACACATCTTCGGTATCCGCTTTTTCCGTACTCATCAACGCCGTGGCCACCGAGATCGCCATCAAGAAAAAAGAACAATTGGCCGAGTCAATCCGCATAACCGATCGCAAGTTACGCAAATTCTATATTTTAAATTAAAAAAAAACCCGGGGACGGCCGCGGCCGGCCCCGGGTTTGCGCGGATTTGTTTACTTTACCGAGATTGGAATCGCCTTGGTTTTGGACTCTTCCACTTTGGGTACTTTCAGTTCAAGGATTCCATCCTTCATGCTGGCCGAGATCTTTCCGGAATCAATGTTTTTGGGAATGCTGAAAGAACGCTTGAACGTGCCGCAGCATCGCTCTATGCGATGAAAATTCTCTTTTTTTACTTCTTTTTCTTCTTTGCGTTCGCCAGTGATGGTCAGGGTGTCTCCGTCGAATTCCACCTTGACTTCATCCTTTTTAATTCCAGGCAATTCAAGCCGGAACACATACTCTTCCTGGGTTTCGTAGATATCGGTTGCCGGAGTCCACGGCCGTACACCCAGGCCCTGCTCCTTGTCCTG
>JAFGNX010000073.1 GCA_016926835.1 Candidatus Aminicenantota bacterium
ACTTTTTCAACTTCTTTTCCACCCTCAACTCCCTCAACTTGTTTTAAATTTTCTTGTATTCCGTGGTTGGAATTTCTGTTTGGATCGTGGGCGACCGGCCGGTCGCCCCTACGCTTTCACTCTTCAACTACGGGTTTCTTTATCCCTCCCGGCATCGCTTTCCAGATGCGGATCAGCAACATCAGGCCGATGACGGCGAAAGGCAAGAGGAACCAGGGCCAGGCCGCCCAGTTGCGGCTGGTGATCCAACCCAGGGAAAATGATTGCACTGCAGTGCCCAGGTAGACAAAACCGTCGATGATTCCCACCGCGGTGGCCGCTCCCCGGCGGCCGCCGAAATCCATGGTCGCCGTGCCGGACAGCAGACCGTGGGTGCCGATTACGCATATGGAGATGCCGAATACCAGCACTCCCAACACCCAGCCATGAGAAAGAGAGAAGCCCATTCCCGCAATCATCAGGATCATGAAAGCGTAGAGAAAACCCGCTGAAGGCGCCCGGCGGGATTGAAAGACGCGGTCACTGACGATTCCGGCCAGGTTGCCGCCGATGATGCCGGCGATCATGAGCAGCAGTCCCCAGTTGTGCAGCATGAAATCCCAACCGCCGCCGCCCTGGCCGGCCGCCACTTTTTCATTGGCGAGAATGGGGAACCAGTGCATCACGCCGTTGCGCAGCACGCCGGTGCAGAATTCAATGCCCGCTACGGTGAGGATGACCGGGTGGGTCAGGATGCGGCGCAAGAGTTGTCGCGTGGGGATGCGGATGTTCAGGTCTTCTCCGGATGACTCATCTCCGGTATCGAAATCCGCGAAGCCGGCCCGCGAAGGTTGGTCACGCAGCAGGAACGTTTCTACCGCGAAAAGCAGAAAAAGCAGAACTGCGGGAGAGAAAAAGACCCACCAGGTGGCATCGCCCCCGGCATGGCCCCGGCCCGCCACCAGGGGAGATTCCAGGATGCGTTGGGAAACGTCGAAGGCCAAAAAGATTCCTGAAGAGATCATGATGCCGAAAATTCCGGAGAAGGTTCCCCGTTCCCTTACGTGAAACCAGTGGGCGTTTACCTTAACGATCGACACCGCTCCGTAACTTTGAAAGTACATGTTCAGCGCGTAGAGCAGGGAAAAAACCAGCCGCAAGGGAGCTCCTGACGGATCCTCCATGCCCATGACCCGCCACAGGTAGAATCCCATGGCCAGGTTGGCGCCACCTGCGCCGAAAGCCGCGATAAGGATGCCGCGCTTGCCGCCGATGCGGTCCACTAGCGGGCCGTTGATCAGAAACGATGCGGCGTAGACCGCGGCGCCGATACCGAATATCCAGCCGAAATCCGCTTTGCTCATCAACGATCCCAGGGCGTTCTTGGATACGGTCAGATTGTAACGCCCCATGTAGAGGAGAGCGTAGGTCAAGCCCATGGGGAACCAGTTCCAGAAGCGACGGGTGCGGAAACCCCTGGCATGGATCATGTTATCGCTCCAGCTCCAGTTGATAAATCCGGCCCATCACTTCTTCCAGGTGGGGAGCGATCTTGGCGGGATCATCGGTTTTTTCCGGCATATTGCGAAACACGCCGAAGGGAATCTTTTTTATTCCACATTGGATGAATCCGCTATCCCCGCTGCCGGCGAAAGCGGCCCAGTCCGACTCTTTGTAAAGCTTTTCCAGTTTGAGATCTTCCAAGCCGTGTTCGAGAATGGAGTCGGGACGGTCCGGGTTGTAGCGGCGCCGGTTCTTGCGCAGCGATTCCTCCCAGGTCACATCAATGTAGAGCGTCACGGCGCGTTCCAGGACCGTCTCTGACAAATGAGAATAGGCCTCGCGAAATCCGCCGTGTTCGCTTCCCCGGGCGAACTCAAAAAAAACGGTTCCGCCGCGTTGGTGAAAGCCGGGATCGTCGCGGAGCAGCCGTTCATACTGCAGGCACAGCTTACGGATCAAAAAGTTCCAATACCATGGTTCGCGGAAAGTGTGTCCGGAATGGCGTTGACCCCGGTACTCAAAGGTCCGGTCCGTCAAGAGCCTGGGGCGGCCCATGGCTTCCATCAGATCGTCGTCTTCGAACTGTTCCCAGAGAATGGGGAAGTCGTCCAATTCACGGAATTCCCCGATATGGAAACGCCGCATGCGTTCCACCGCCGGTACCGAACGCAGAAAATCGATGATTTCCGACTTGCCCGCCGCCGGACGACCGTTAAGGATTACGATATCGAATGTGTGAGTATGGACCACGATTGCCTCCTGAGCCGATATTATACCCGGGGTTGGGTTTGAAGGGAACCAAAGGCAACGGCGTTCGTATGATTACACATGAGCGAGACAATCATCCAGCTGGAAGGGATCAATTTTTTTTACAACGGCTTCCAGGCCATTGACGGCGTAAGCCTGTCGATTGGTCCGGGCGTGTACGGGTTGTTGGGACCCAATGGCGCCGGCAAAACCACGCTGATGAAGGTTATTCTGGGCCATTTGCGACCGGCGGCGGGGAAAGGCCGAATTCTGGGAAGCGACCTGGATGCGGGACTGACCGAAGTGCGCCGGTGCATCGGCTATATGCCGGAAAGCCACTGCCTGATTCCCGGCATGGACGCGGTTACGCTGACCAGTTATATGGGAGAGCTGTCCGGTATGCCCAGGCAGGAGGCGATCAAGCGCGCCCACGAAGTGCTTTACTATGTGGGCCTGGAGGAATCCCGGTACCGAATGACGGATACCTACTCCTCGGGGATGAAACAGCGGCTGAAGCTGGCACTGGCCCTGGTTCATGATCCTGAGCTGATGATCCTGGATGAACCCACTTCAGGTATGGATCCCGGCGGAAGAGAGGAAATGCTGCAGTTGATCGTGGATATCGCGGCCAAGGGGCGCATGAATATGATCATCTCATCCCATATCCTGGCGGATATAGAGAAAACCTGTGCCCGCGTCCTAATCATGAATCACGGTCGCATCGTTTCCGAACAACAGTCCCTGGATTTCGCCGGTGGAGATACCAGCATTTTTGAGGTGGGTATCAAAGGCGAACCCGGTCTCTTTCTGGAACAACTGCAAGGTATCCATGCGGAAACCGATCGCCGCGGTTTGCTTCGACTTCACCTGCCACCGGATTTCCCCCCAATGAGTCTGTTTCGACTTGCCCTGGATACGGGCGTTCAGATCCGGCATTTCAGACCCAGCCGCCTCACCCTGGAGGATGCGTTTGTGACCGCCATAGGAGAATCCCATGCCCGTTAAGGAAAGAGGTTATCATGGCTGGGAAGGATCATTGGCCCCCCGGCGGTTGCCCTGGTTCCCCATAACCCTTCAAGGTATCCGCCAGGTCAAAGACAAAAAGCGCGCCAAGTTGCTTTTCTTTTTCTCGGCCTTCCCCTTCTTGTTTTTCCTGATCGGCGTGTACGTCGCCAGCAAGCCCGAATTGCGCTTCCTGGATGAGATCACCCGCGTCATTAACGACGACTCCCAGTTTTTTGACCTCTTTTTCACCCGCAGCGGATTGATGTTCGTGCTGTTTCTGCTCAGTGTGTATGCCGGCTCGGACCTGATCTCGGCTGATTTGAAATTCAACTCCATTCAGCTCTATCTGTCCCGGCCCCTAAAACCGATCGATTATCTGGCGGGTAAACTGGCGGTTGTGATGTTCTACCTGCTCATGTTCTCCCTGGTTCCGGCATTGCTGCTGGTTGCGGCCAAGTTGTTGTTCAGCGGCACGTGGAGCCTCGGCTTCTCCACGCTTGCGGCTATTTTTGTGTACCCGTTTCTGGCTTCCCTCGCCCTGGCATCCCTTGTGCTCCTGTTTTCTTCATTCAGCGCCAATACCCGGCTGGTGATTGTGGCATACGTTGGTTTTTTCTTTTTTACAAACATGCTGGCCGGGATCCTGTCCGGAGTGGTATTTAATCACTCGGCACTGGGCTTGCTGTCCCCGGAGCGTACCATGCGCCATCTGGCTGCCTTGCTATTCGGCACCAAAGCCGCGATGGCGGCGCCGCTTTGGGTGGCACCCCTGCTGGTTGTGGGGGTCAGTCTGGTGGCCCTGGCATGGACGCTGACTCGCATCCGCAGGGTGGAGGTTTGACATGGCACCGGTATTGGAAGCGGAAAGCCTGTCCAAGTGGTATGGTAATATTCTCGGGGTTTCCGACATCAGCCTGGTTTTGATGCCGGGGGTACATGGCTTGTTGGGTCCCAATGGCGCGGGAAAGACCACTTTTCTGCGCCTGGCATCCGGGCAGTTGAAGCCCAACCGGGGCCGGATCCGCATTTTCGGCGAGCCTGTATTCAACAACCCGGGATTGTTTCAGCGGGTCGGATTCTGCCCGGAAAACGACGCCTATTATCGCGGCGTGAGCGGCGGGGACTACCTTTCTTTCCTGGCCCGATTGCATGGAGCGTCAACGCAAAAGGCCCGGAATCTGGCCCGGACGGCCTTGCATCAGGTCGGGCTGGAAGAGGTGGCCGGCAAGGCCATCTCCGCTTACAGCCTGGGCATGCGACAGCGCCTGAAAGTGAGTGCCGCCATTCTTCACGATCCGCAATTGTTGATCCTGGACGAGCCCCTCAAGGGAGTGGACCCGCTGTGGCGGGTCCGCATTACGGATCTGATCCGCGATTTCGCATCCCGGGGTCGCACGGTTATCGTCTCTTCTCATGTTTTGCCGGAGATCGAGGCCATGACCAACCGCATCGTGTTGATCCACCAGGGGCAGATCCTGGCTGAGGGCGACATTCAGGAAATCCGCGGACTGTTGGATTCTCATCCCCATATGGTTTCCGTTTGTGCTCCCCACTTTCGCCGCATCGCGGAACGGTTTGTGGGTGATCACCACGTGCTCACGATCCGTTTTGACAACGTCCGGCAAAAGGTGGTGTTCAATACAGACAACCGCGACCATTTCTTTGCGTGCTTGAACCGTTTCGTTGTGGAAGAAAACCTGGAAATAGAGGAAATTACCTCGCCGGACGATAATCTTCAAGCGGTATTCAATTACCTGGTAGGGAGAAAGTGATGGCTTTGCCGACGTCAATCGCAGTCGTGTTTGGGTTCTTTTCCCGTCTCAGTCTGCGCAATCGCCGCACCTGGCTGCTTATGGGAGCGGCTTTTATCCCCATACTGGTGCTGCTGGTGGCGCGAGCGGTGACCGCGGGCCGTACGGGATCGGCAATCGGCCCCGTTCTTTTCCACCAGATGGCTGTGCCTTTCCTGTTCACCCTTTATATTCCCCTGATGGGATTGCTGGGTGGCAGCTCGTGTGTGGGCGATGAAATCGATCAGCGCACGCTTGTCTTTCTCACCACGCGTCCGGTGAAAAAAAGTGCTGTTCTGGTCGGGAAAGCAGGCGTACAGGCGGCGATTTCGCTGGGCATTGTCCTTCCCGCGCTGTTGCTCAGTTTCGCCATTGGTTTCGGATCCTTCATCTTGAGCAGTGAAGGACTCGCGCGTTTGGGAAAGTACCTGCTTGCCGCAGGCCTGGCTACGCTTGCCTATACCGGCCTTTTTGTCCTGCTGGGAACATTGATGAAGAAACCCGTGATCGCGGGGATTGTCTACATTTTTGGCTGGGAGTACGTCGTGCAGTTTATTCCCGGATCCACCCAGCACCTGACCATCAGCCATTACGTGAAATCGCTGCTGCCCTACAAGGCGGCCGGGGAAGGGTTCCTCATGTTTCAACTGGAGCCTTCACCGGTTTTGCACGCCGCAATGGTGCTCTTGCTTCTGTCAGCGGTATTTCTGGTTCTTGCCACGCGGGTGTTCAGTCAAAAAGAATACGTGCTCTCCGAACCGAGGGTATGAATAAAGTTGAAAAGAAGGTGACAGGTATCAGGTGACAAGAGACAGGAAATTCGCCGCTCACCATTAAAACAATTTGGGAGCGTCTGTTTTTCATCACAGAACCTGAAAATTTCTTCATCACAAACGCCGAAGTCGTTCTCATCACAAGCACTCGTGAGTTGCCATCACAAGAATGATGCCGGAGTAATTAAACAAAAGAAGGTGACAGGAAGGCAAGGCGTAGGGGCGACCGGCTGGTCGCCCACGATCCAAACAGAGATTCCAACCACGGAATACACGGAAATTTAAAACAAGTTGAGGTAGTTGAGAGAGTTGAGGGTGGAATGGAAGCCGGAAAAAGTTCTTTTCGGTTTTTCACTTTCGACTTTCAACTTTAGACTTTCGACTTCGATTC
>JAFGNX010000012.1 GCA_016926835.1 Candidatus Aminicenantota bacterium
CCATATCCTGGAAGTGGTGGAACGTCTCTGCCGGCGGGTGATCATCCTGCACCGGGGAAAAATCGTTGCGGACAGTACCATGGCGGAATTGAAAGCGATCCGCCGCGAAGATACCGTGGAAGAGGTGTTCAGCCGCCTGGTGGAACAAGTGGATACCGAAAAGATCGCCGGGGAAATCCTGGCCTGTTCAGTCGCCTGATGCCTCTCCACCGCGATTCATTCAAGGTGTTGTTGCGCCATTTCCTGCGCGACGCCTTCATGAGCGAGGATGACGGTCTTGGACGCCACGGTATCGGCAGCATGACCCTGGTGCTGGCGGGACTGGTCATCCTGGGGACCGTTCTGACCATGGACGTGTTGATCAAGTACCTGATGTTCGGCTGGTTCCAATTCGCCACTCCCCACCAGGTCCAGGTGGAAAAACTGCGCTTTTTCTCTTTTCAGGCCGCGGTGAGCGGCATCATCGTCTGTGCCGGCGCCCGAACCTTCATACTGCGAGGCAGGGATTACATCCTGGCCTGTTCGCGGCCCGTAAAAGGATCCGCCCTGGTGGGAGCCAAGGCGGCCGCCGCCGCCCTGTTCGTATTGTTGATCGCCGCGGCTTACAGCCTGCCCGCCGCCTTGACGTTCACCCTGTTCACCAGTGACGCGGCCAAAATCAATCCCTTGCGGATGCTTTTTTCGCTTCTGGGCGGCGCCGCCCTCCAGACGCTGTCTATTCTCTTTGTCATGCTCCTGCTCATGGGCACATTGGAATTCATGGCGGGATTCCGCGTGGCGCGGTTTTTTGCTTCTCTGGTCCACGGGGGAGCGGTGTTGTTTTTCGTCGCCGTGTTCTTCTGGTTTCCCGGCGTATATGAACAGATGTTGGCCGCGCACCCGGCCGTGCCGGCGAACCTGGACTGGTGGCCTCCCGCCTGGCTGGCCGGCTTTTCTCCGCCGCTGGAACCTGGAATCCTTTTGCTATTGGCGATTGTTTTCCCGGCCCTTGCTTACATTTTTTATCTGCACGCTGCCCTGGCCGCATTCCGCGTGGGGGGGGTGGCGGGGGGAGCCAAGCGACAAGCGCGAAGCATCCGGCATGTTTTCTTTTTTCCGGCGACTTTTTCCCGATTTCTCGCCCTGGTGTCCTTTTTCCGCCTGACCCTGAAACGCTCCCGCCGGCTCAGATCCATTGTTCTTTCCATAACAGCCGCCGCGCTTTCCCTCGGCCTGGTTCCCCTGGCGGCAAGGTGGTTTGAAGGCGGGAACAACGCGGGGTTCGCCGACCTGCTGCCCCTGCTGCCCCTGTTGTTGAATTTCGGCCTGGCGTGTGCCATGCGCTTCTGCGTTCTCCAGGCGGTGGAGTCCCGGGCCGCCTGGTTGTTCCGCCTGAACCTCACCGCCGCGGGTCATCCCCGGCTGGCCCTGCTGACGGCGTTCATCCTGGATTTATTGCTACCCCTGAACCTGTTATTATTGGCAATGCTGGTATTTCCGCTGGGGATCTTTGCAGCCCTGAAACTGGCTTTTTTTCATGCCGCCATGGGCCTGGTGCTGGCTGCGACGATCCTGCTGGATGTTTCCTGGATGCCTTTCTCCGCTCCAGGGATGGCTGAAGAGGAAGGCGTCAAGTTGGCCCTGATCCGCTGGCTGCTGGGGGCTTTCATCTATTATTGGAGCATGCGCGCCTTGGGAGATATCATCCTCAAGGGCGGAACCCCAGCAGTCCTGGTGGGTGCGCTTCCGATTCCAGCTGCCGCGATACTGGTGATGGTTCTTTACGTTCGCGGACGCAATAACAAATTGTTGTTCGAGGCGGAATCGTAGTCGCCGGAACTGCCCGATGGGGAAGGGCGCAGCGGGGGTGGAGAACCACCCCCGCCGGGTATGGAGATGAATGTGGGGATTACTTTTCGCGTGGGAAGGGCCAGGCCACGATACCGCCTTCCATGACCTTGACATTGTTGTAGCCCTTGGCCTTGAGGCAGCAATAGGCCTCGTAACCTCGCAACGAGATCTTGCAGTAAACGATGATCTCCGCGTTCTTGTCCTTTGGGAGTTTGTCCAGGTTGGCCCGCAGTTTTCCCAGTGGAATCAGGGTTTCGCCAACTCCCAGGCGCATTTGCTCAAACTCGTCGGGGCCGCGCACGTCGAGCAGGAACGGCTTTTCGCCCGCATCCAGCTTGGCCTTGACATCCAGGACCGATATCCCCTCCATGCGTCCCAGGCACTTATTCTGCAGCACGTGGGCGGCGATAATGAAGTTGTCGATGGCCGGAGAAAATGGCGGTGCGTAGGGAAGGTCGAGGTTCACCAGGTCAAACACCCGCATTTTGGCGTGGATGGCCATGGCGCCGATGGCCAGGCGCTTGGACACATCGCCCGTACCGACTGCTTGCATACCCAGCAGGCGACAGGTAGTACGGTCCGCCACCAGCTTGATGATGACCGGCTTGGCGCCCATGAAGCCGGGGCGATCAGGGGCGGCCTGGATGGCGGTCATGATATTGGAATAGCCCAGACGCTTGGCCTGCTTTTCTGACAATCCGGTGCTGCCGGCCACGTAATCAAACACCTTGCAGATGCCTGTGCCTATAAAGCCGTCATACTCCACGTTGTTTCCCAGCACCATGTTCTGGGCGGCCACACGGCCTTCCAGGTTGGCCGCGTCACCCATGGGCCAGGGCATCTTCTGGTGGGTCACCAGGTTGGTCACCTCCACGCAGTCGCCGCCGGCATAGATGTCCGGATCCGACGTCTGCATAAAGGTGTTGACCGTAATGCCTCCAAAAGCGCCAACATCGAGCCCCGCATCGCGGGCCAGCCCCGAGTTGGGACGAACCCCGATGGCCACCACGGCCAGGTCACACTCCAGTACGCGGCCGTCCGCCAGCTTGACCCCGGTTATCTTTCCGTCTTTTCCCAGAAACTCAGATACGCCACAACCGGTGATCACCTCGCTGCCATTGGCGCGGATATGGTTTTCGACATGCTTGGCCATTTCCCAGTCCAGGAAAGAGAGCACCTGGTCCAGCATTTCGACAACGGTGATCTGAACGCCGCCAAGTTGCAGGGCCTCACAGGTCTCGATTCCGATAAGTCCGCCGCCCACAATCACGGCCTTTTTCAGGTTGCCCGAGGCCAGGCGTTCTTTCAGATAGATGGCGTCCTCCATGCTCTGCAGCGTGGTTACGCCTTCAAGCTCCTTTCCCGGCAGATTGGGCACGATGGCGCTGGCGCCGGTCGCGATAAACAGCTTATCATAAGCCTGAGTGCTTTCCTGACCAGTCTGCAGGTTGCGCATACGAACCAGTTTCTTTTCCCGGTCAATGGACGTCACCTCTGTGGAGGTCAGGGCCTTGATGTTTTTTACGTTGGAAAAAAACTCAGGATTGCGCTGGGCCCCGGTCGGCGTGGCAATCAATTGATTGGGGTCATCAAACACCCCACCCACAAAATAAGGAAAACCACAAGATGCCATGGACAGATATTTGCCCTTCTGGATCATGATGATTTCCGCATCCGGCGCCATTCTGCGAATCTTTGATGCGGTTTTCGGACCGGCGGCTGATCCGCCGATTACCACATAGGTTTTAGACATCTTTCCTCCTGTGCATACATGAGCAAACGTTTGAAATTAAGACTATTTAAATCCTATCATATCAAAGCGCATTTTTCATAAAAAAACTTGATTTCCCTGCCGGAAAATAGTGGGAATTGGAATCATTGTGTTCGTTCGTTAAAATGATATTAACATGAATGTCAATTCGACCCGGCCGGACTGGTCGCCGATTTCAACCTCTCGTCTGCGATTGGACCTGATTCAATCCGACCGGGCGGAAGAGTGGTTCATCATCCGCAGCCATTCGGAAACGTCCCGCTATCAGCGCTGGTGTCCCGCGCACGTGATCGAAGTTTACTGGTTCCTGCATTGTTTCTCATCCCGGACCAGGATCCGGCTTGGAGAGTGGAAACAACTGGGCCTTTTCCTCAATCACGACAACCGCATGGCCGGAGACTGCGGCTTTATAGTCAACGGCAGTGATGCGGAAATCGGCTATACCTGGCGCCCGAGTATCAGCACAAAGGGTATGGAATTGAAGCGGTATCTGCCCTGGTAAATTTTCTGCTCTTCAGCCAGAAGGTGGATTGCGTGCTGGCGCGCACCGTTTCAGATAACCGGCCATCCATCCGGCTGCTGGAAAAACTGGGGTTCAGCCCGGATCATGACCGTCCGGCATCTTTCCACATCGGCGATCAATCAATACCGCTGGTGACCTTCCGCCATTTTGGAAAATAAAAGGGATTCGTTTTGCCGGTGACGGGACCAGCGGGCGGTTCACGAACCGCCCCTACTTTTCACTTTCAACTTTTCACTCTTATTTCCTCTTCAACTTTCCAACTCTTCAACTCTCCAACTTCAGGGCGACCGGCC
>JAFGNX010000074.1 GCA_016926835.1 Candidatus Aminicenantota bacterium
CCGGAGTTGTCGGCGCCATTCCCGCTTCAGCCTGCCGCATTCAGGCTGTTCTGCATCGAGTGGTCTTCGAACATTCAGGACTTCCGTTATCCTTGAGCCCACGGGACGCGATACATATACGCCCACCTTGCAAATCATTCGGCAGCGAAATGACATCGGGATAACGGTGCTGGGGTCTTTTATCGAGGCAGCGCAGCACCAGACGGCGCAAAAAGAAAGGGATTTGGTCTTCTTCAGCCTTGGTGAACTCCGGTTTAGGGTGCAGGTGCTTCTGGAGATAGCCCAGGTCGGAATCCGTCTGAAAGGGACAATGTCCGGTCAACATCTCAAACAGGATAACTCCGAAAGCGTAGATATCGGCAGCGGCGGTTAAAGTTTTTACCGCGCCAAAGACCGCATCCTGCCCGAGCGGACCGACTTTTCGAATCGGGTTCCGCAGGCTTTCTCCCTGCACATAACTGCATGGTAATGAACTGAATATTGGCACACTTCATTGGGGTGACTCGCTTTTATTCACGAGACCGGGTTCTCGGGTTTTCATCATCATCCCCGGGCGGGAATATCAATTCAGCAAAGAGCGCCTGAGAAGTGGACAAACGTTTCCAAAATGGTTATAATTAAACCATGTCTTTATCAATTCAATCCCCGAATCGAGTTCCCAACTGGCTCAGGGTCATGCTGGCCCTGGTTATTGCAATCGGAGCCCATGCCTGTCAGACGGCGGATACCTCCGGTTTGTCTGTAACCGGAATGGAACAACTGGTTTTTCAGAAGGTCAACGAGTACCGTCGTTCCCAAGGCCTATTGGACCTGGAATGGAACACGGATGTGGCTGATTTGGCCCGGAACCACAGTCAGGACATGGCCGAGGGTACGGTTCCGTTCGGTCACGATGGATTCAGCGGCCGCGTCTCGGAACTGTCCAGTTTATTCAGGATCAGTGCAGCAGCCGAGAATGTGGGTTTGACCTCCAACCTCGACTCAGCGGCCGTGGTGGTGGTGGACGCCTGGATCGCCAATCCCACCCACAAAGACAATATCGAGGATGATTTCAACACTACCGGGGTGGGCGTTGCCCGCAACGCGTCCAGTGACACCTGGTACTTTACCCAGCTCTACGTGAAAGTCCGCCGTTGAGGGGGACCAGGATCATCCTTCTTGCGCTTCACCCTCTTCATCATTTTCATGGTTCGGGGTTCGAGACTCCGAATCTTGAATCAATTGGGCGAACTCGTTTTCCAACTTGCGGAATTCGCCACGCTGCCGGTTGAGAATCTCCATACAGCGACGCGCGGCTTCCAAAGCTTCCCGTGTCTTTACCAGCAAGTCGTCAATGCCGATCTCATCTTTGTTCAGCGCATCGGCGATGCGTTCCAATACGGCAAAGTTATGCTCGTAGGTATCCGTCTGGTCCTTGCGGTTTGACCCCATTATTCCTCCTTACGCTCCACTCGTTCTGTGCCGTCGGAAAAATGCAGGCGGGCCCACGGCAAAGCGCGAAAGGCCCTGGCCGTGGGCACCACTCTTCCATCCGGTCCGTATGTCATGGTAAACCCCTTTTCCAGAATGCGATCCGGGTGGTTGGCCTGGGCGAGGTTTGCTCTGGCCTGAACGTTGTCTGTGGCCTTGCTTATGAAACGTTCCGTTCCGGACTCCGCGCCCTTGGCCAAATCCAGAACTCTTACGATCGCATTGTCCTGCAGATGCTCAAGTCGGCGGAAGTCCACCCGCGCCACCGCTCTCTGAAGGCTGTCTCTTTCCCGCAAAATACGGGTCCGGATGCGCAATTGAAGAGAGCGATTCAGCTCTTTCAGACGATACGCGTTTTCCCGGCTCATGCGAATGCTGATACGCAAGAAATCCTGCAATCGATTCTGTATCGCCAGACCCTCCCATTGCAGCTGTTTGCTACCCTGGCGCGGCAGCAGCCGCGCCCGGGCACTGACGCGTTCCGTCTCCAGGCGATGTACCTCTGAAAACCGTTCCACCAGGCTGCGTACCGATTCCCCCAGTCGGCCCTGCAAATCGAGGAACCTTTCCCGCAGGAAGCGCCCCGCTCCGGAAGGGGTGGATGGAGTGGGCGTAAAATGGGAACAGATCTCCGCCGCGGAAAGGTCTTTTTCATGACCGATGGCGGTTATTACCGGGATACGGCAACGGCAGATCCGGGCGCATAGACGATAGTCGTTGAACACCCCCAGGGATTGCTCACTGCCTCCGCCGCGTGCGATCACCACCGCCTGCGCGTGCCAGGCTGGGTTGGACTCCATGAAATCCAGGGCGGCGATCAAGCCGTCAATGGCTCCATTGCCCTCCATCCGGGTATCCAGAAATCCGATCTGGTAGCGATTTTCCATCGGGCTCAGTCCCGCCAAGACATCCCGCACCGAAGTACCCATCGCGGATGTCAACAACCCCACCCGACGAATCAGCATGGGAAGCCTCAAGCCCTTCTGTAACTCCAGTAACCCCTCGCGACGCAGGCGTTCCACGGTGAGGTCCCTCTGGCTGCGAAGCCTTTCCCGGGTGAACTCCGGCAGGATGTCCAGGGCCCGCAAGCGTACATTGATGGTGTACTTGTGTGACAAGCCCGCTTCCACCTGCAGAAAGACCGGCAGGTCCTTTTCCAGGCTGGTGGCAACACCCGTAACCGACAGGCGCTGTTCAATCTGCTGGCGCTCAGCCTGGCGCATCTCACAGGAAAACACCATATCCAGGGTTTCATCCTCATCGCGAAGATCAAAATAGGTGGCCCAGCGATATGCCTTGGGTTCAGATGCCACTACGCCCCGAATCCAGAAAGTGGCCGGCAGAGATGAACGCAGGATGGAATCGATGCGCTCGCGCAACTGGGCAACCGTAAGCGACTCCGGGAGTCCTTCCACGGTGGGCTCGGCCACGGCGGGCACAGCATCCGTGACGGCATCACCGCCCCGGAGCCGGGCCAACTCCACTTCCGCGTCGCCGTCATAAAAATCCCAACTCTTCTCTAAGGCATTCCAGCGGTAGCCCCGGGCCTTGAGGCGATCCTTTATTGGAAAAGCGTTGAATATGTGGATGCTGTTCTCATCAAACACCACTGTGACGGGATGCCCGTCAATAAGCAGTTGCACCCGTTTCATGTTTTCTACTATACCGATTCCGGGAGCGGAAGGCAACCAGACCAATCCAGTAGAAGGTAGAGCAGCGCCCCGGATTCATTGCACCCTGTCCGGGATCATGTTACAATCCCCCATGACCCACCCGTCACCCGTGGCAGGAGAAAAGCGCCATCCATGAATCACCCAAGCACCACTGTTTCCTTTGTCAGCCTGGGTTGCTTCAAGAACACAGTGGACACCGAGGTCCTGGGGGGCATGCTTGAACAGATGGGTGTGCGCATTGTTTCTTCTTACGAAGAGGCCGATTGGATCATTATCAACACCTGCGGTTTCATTCAACCCGCCAAAGAGGAGAGCATCAGTGAAATCCTTTCAGCCCTGGAAATGAAGGCTGAAGGGAAAGTCCGCCACGTCGCGGTGATCGGCTGTCTGTCGGAACGATACCTGGATGAACTAACCAAAAATTTTCCGGAAGTCGACCTGATCTGGGGCGTCAACGATCCCCGTGACCTGGCCGCCGCCATCGCCTTTAATCAACCGGCCCGTTACGGCCCGACTTCGACATTCCTGTACAACCACAACCACTCCCGCATCCTGACCACACCACCCAACACCGGTTTCATTAAAATATCTGAGGGTTGTGACATGAAATGCAGTTTCTGCGCCATTCCCGCCATCCGCGGCCCTTACCGTTCCCGGGATACACAGTCCGTGATCCGGGAAGCGGAAACCATGCGAAAACGCGGAGTGGCCGAACTCAACCTGATTTCACAGAACTCCACATATTTTGGACTGGACCGTGGCCCGGCATCCCTGCTACCGCAAATGCTGAGATCACTCTCAACCCTCGGTTTTGACTGGATCCGCGTTCTCTACCTGATGCCAGAGGCGGTTACGGAAGAGATCCTGGAAGGCTTTTCCCATCCCGGCATCCTGCCCTACTTCGATCTTCCCCTGCAGCATGTGTCAACCCCCCTGTTGCGGCGCATGCGTCGCGGTGGGAGCGCGGACACATTTCAACGCCTGATTGAAACAATCCGCCGCGATTTTTCCGACGCGATTATCCGATCCACATTCATCACCGGATTTCCGGGTGAAACGGAAGCGCTTTTCCAGGAACTCTGCGACTTTGCGCGGGAACTTCGGATCGAACGCATCGGCGCATTCGCGTTTTCACCAGAGGAAGGAACGCCGGCCTTTGACCTGGATGACCCGGTTCCCGTAAAGGTTGCCATGCATCGGCGTGAAGAGTTGATGGACATTTCCGATGCCAACCTCGAAGCGTATAATCGCCGCATTATCGGTACGGTCCAATCTTTTCTGCCCGGGGGTCCTTCGCCCTGGGAACAGCAGACCACGCTGGGGCGCATATCCTCTCAGGCTCCGGAAGTGGACGGGCTTACGGAAATCCGCGCCGATTTTTCCATGACGTCTCCGCCGGTACCCGCTCGCATCACCTCTTTCCGTCAAAACATTCTGCAAGGAGAAACCGCATGAAATCGCCCTGGCTCACCATCAGCACTTTCTTTCAGGTCGGATACCTGCCCCTGGCACCCGGTTCATGGGCATCAATGATTGCCGCCGCCATCCTTTTCGCGACGGAAAAACTGTTTCATCCCGATTCGTTCTTATGGTTGCCCCTTGCCACTCTGCCCGTCATCGTTATCGGCATATACGCATCTTCCCGTGCGGAAAAGCTTCTGGGGAGCAAAGACCCGCAACCCATTGTGATCGATGAAGTCGCCGGCCAAATGGTATCTTTATGGTGGCTCCCGGTGAATATTCCCGTTTATCTGGCGGCTTTTGTTTTGTTCCGGCTCTTCGATATCTTTA
Source organism: Candidatus Aminicenantota bacterium (assembly GCA_016926835.1). Taxonomy (GTDB): domain Bacteria; phylum Acidobacteriota; class Aminicenantia; order UBA2199; family UBA2199; genus UBA876. Next base: position 4,935 of record JAFGNX010000074.1, read on the forward strand.
AACCCTTCCCCATCAATCGCGTAGATCGCAATGTCCGCGGAGGCTGGGGCATCATGTTTGACGATATCCTGGCGGGATTGTTTACCGCGGGAATCATCCACCTGCTGTTATTTGCCTTCCGCCAAGCGGCCTGAAGCCACGGCGACATTGTCATGTAAACCCGGATCGGGCTATAATCGTTTTTCGATTCAATAAACAGGAGGTTTTCATGAAACACACGTTTGTTCTGTTTCTGGCGATTGTCCTCAGTATGGGCATGAGCCTTACCGCCATGCCGGATGAACCCAACAAGGTTCGATATGTTCCCTATACACCGGATCCCGTTCTGGAACAGATCCGCGAACATTTCATGGCCCTGGAGAAGCAACGGCACGAAGAAACCCGCAAAATCCAACAGCAGCATCAGAAAGAAAAAACGGAACAACGAAAACAACGCCGCAACATGAAATCCGATTTTTCCGGCGTTCATCCCCCGGCTTCAACTGAAGCATTCAACCAGTTTTTCCATTTTCCTCCGCAGGCACAGTACATGACATCCACCTGCTGGAGCTTTTGCACCACCTCTTTCTACGAGAGCGAGATCAACCGCCTGACCGGTAAAAAGATCAAACTATCGGAAATGTGGACTCCCTACTGGGAACTCCTTGCCAAATGCCGCCGCTATATCCGTGAACGGGGCAACTCATACGTGGCCGGTGGCGGTGAAGCCAACGCTTTTCAGCGCATCTGGAAAGAGCACGGCGTGGTCCCCGCCGAAGCCTACACCGGGGTCCTGAACGAGGGCGACAAGCACAATCACGGGCCCTTGATGAAAGAGCTGGAATCCTACCTGGAATACATCAAGGAAAACGGATTGTGGAACGAGCAAGAGAACATCCGCCACATCACTTTAATCCTGAATCGCCATATGGGTACTCCTCCGGAACAATTCACCTGGCAGGGCCGTAAAATGACGCCGCACGAATTTCTGAAAATCACCGGACTCAACATGGATGATTACGTATCCACCATGTCCACCAGTTACTACCCCTTCCATACTTTCCAGGAATTCCGCGCCCCGGACAACTGGTGGCACAGCAAAGACTACTTGAACCTGCCCCTGGATGAATGGATCAGCGTAATCCGCCGCGCCATGAAAAACGGATATACCGTGAATATCGGCGGTGACACTTCAGAACCGGGGAAATGCGGCGAACGGGACATCGCGTTCGTGCCCAGTTTCGACATTCCCCCGGACTGGATCAACCAGGATTCCCGCGAGTTCCGCATCTACAACCGTACTACCGGTGACGACCACGGCATACACATGGTGGGCCATGTGGACCTGGACGGGTGGAACTGGTACCTCATCAAAGACTCCGGCCGTTCCGCCCGCAAAGGACAATTCGACGGCTATTACATGTTCCGGGAGGATTACATCAAGCTTAAAATGCTTACCTTTACCGTGCACAAAGATATGCTCAAGCATATTCAGGACAAAATGAATCCGTAAAATCGTTCTCTCCACCTTCGAGACTGTCACCGGCGGTCTCGAAGGTGGAAAAAGCCGATTGGCTTGCCTTCCCTTACCCGATGTTGTATAATGTTTCTCTGATTTCCAGGAGGAACCCGAATTGTCCAAAGTATGTGAAATCTGCGGAAAGCGCCCGGTTACAGGCAATAACGTAAGCCATTCCCATAAACTCACCAAGCGTCGCTGGCTGCCGAACCTTCAGACTGTTCGTGTGGACGTGGACGGTCAGGCCCGTCGCATGCGGGTATGCACCTCCTGCATCCGATCAGGGCGGGTGCGCAAAGCCGTATAGCCGAATATCGCCAGTCAACGGGGCACACCGACTCCATGAGCGGAAACACCCGTCCCACCCGGATTTTCCCCCAGAACTCCCTGTTTCGCGCTGTTGGCCGCGTCGCCGTGATCGGTGCAAGTGCCGCCGGCGGAGAAATCCTTGCAATGGCTGAAGAAATGGGCCGCCTCATCGCTGCTCATGGGTACCTGCTGGTGACCGGAGGTATGGGGGGAGTCATGGAAGCGGCTTCCAGGGGGGCCAAATCCGGCGGCGGCACGGTGTTGGGAATTCTGCCGGGCGCGCTTCGATCCGAAGCCAATCCCTGGGTGGACATCGCGATCACAACGGGATTGGGCCATCTGCGCAACGCCCTGGTGGTGGGAAACGCCGACATCGTGGTGGCAATAGATGGTGCATACGGAACCCTTTCCGAGATCGCCCACGCCCGTATCCGTGGAATTCCGGTTTTTGGACTTCGCACCTGGAACCTCCCCCAGGTTGAACTTTTTGATAACCCGGAACAAGTGATGGCGCAAATCTGCAAATACTTTGAAGCCTGAAAACTATCGCATCACCCTGGAATTTGACGGCACCTGCTATTTCGGCTGGCAATACCAGAACGCGGATACTCCCACGATACAAAAAGAGATCATGCGGGTCCTGCAGGTGATTGCCAAAAAACGTGTGGTGGTCACCGGCAGCAGCCGCACAGACGCGGGTGTACATTCGCGTGGACTGGTGGCCAATTTTCACTTACCGGTCCGTATCCGGCCGGACTCATTGCAAATGGCCATGAACGGCTTGTTGCCTGAAGACATTCGCGTTTCCGCCTGCGAGCGTGCCGACCCCAAATTCAACGCCCGGTTCGGCGCGCGCAGCAAAACCTACGAATACCGCATCTACCGCGGACGCGCGCTTTCACCTTTTGACTGTCGCTGGGTAACCCACATCCCCCAGCCCCTGGATGTCCGCGCCATGAAACGCGCCCTGCGTCATTTCAAAGGCTCAAAAGATTACTCGTCATTCACTTCGGACACCGAGAAAAAAAACCGTGTGCGAACCGTCACGCGCATTCGACTGAAAAAACGGCGTGATACCCTTATCCTCACTGTAACCGGCCCGGCCTTCCTGCGTTACATGGTTCGCAATATTGCCGGCACGCTGATCGATGTGGGCAGGGGAAAAATCGACGCCGCTGACATTCCTGAGATTTTTGCCGCCAGAGACCGGCGGCGCTCCGGCCGGACTGCCCCGGCCCGGGGGCTGACCCTTATGCGCGTAGACTACTGAAGCCGCTTTACTCACCCGGGTAAATTTCATATAATCGATCCATGCGCGTGTTTATCGGGATCAAGCCCGAAGGGGAGTTTCTAAACCGACTGGAAGCGGCAGTCGCTCCTCTGCGCCGAGAATTTCACAGCTTGAAATGGGTTCCATCCCGGAACCGCCACTTGACGCTGCGCTTTCTCGGCGAGATAACCGACAAAGTGCTGAATGCACTATGCGGACGCCTGGATGCCTTTCCGCCGCGGTTGGCTCCGTTCTCCATTCAAATCGACCGGTTGGGGGCTTTCTCTGGAAGATCCGGCCTGCGGGTTGTCTGGGCGGGAATCCAAATCTGCCCCCCCCTGGAAAAATTGAGACACTGGCTGGAGAAGCAATTGAGCAATGCGGGATTGGCCGCGGAAGATCGCCCATTCCATGCCCACATCACCCTGGCCCGCATCCGCAATCCGCTTGCCGCAACAACACTGCAACAGAAACTTCACCAAGCCCGGCTGCCGGAGTTGACATTCCGGGTCGCCAGCGTAAACGTGTTTCAAAGCCACCTGTCTGCCCACGGACCATGTTATTCGATTCTGAAGGAGGTATCCCTTGAGCACGCATGAGTGGACTTTTCTGCTGTCTTCTTTCCTGCTGGGTTCCGTGCCCATAGGCTACCTGCTATGCTTCCTGATCAAACGGCGCGACATCCGAAACGAGGGCAGCGGTAACATCGGCGCGACCAATGTGTTGCGCACACTCGGGCCGGCAGGCGGCGCAGCCACATTGCTGTTGGACTTTCTCAAAGGCGCCTTGCCGGTTTTCTACGGCATCCATCATTTCAACAGTCCCTATCTGGTACTGGCGGGGGGAGCCGCAGCCATTCTCGGCCACATGTATTCTCCATTCCTGAAATTTCGCGGAGGCAAAGGCGTATCCACATTCCTGGGTGTTTTTGCCGTGTTTCACCCGTGGTCGGCTCTGTTGTTCCTGGCGGGATTCTTTGCCGTGGTTTTGTCTACACGTCTGGTGTCCGCGGCATCACTGACCGGTGTCGCTGTCGTGTTTTTCATCCATCTTTTCACCCGTGTCCCCATGATCTCCATGATTGTACTGTCCCTGGTTCTATTGATCTTTTTTCGCCACCGCCGCAACATCAATGCCATTATCGGGGGAACGGAACGGCGGATCCGATTCGGGCGGACATCTCATGGATAAGATCCTGGTTGTCGGCGCCGGGTCATGGGGTACGGCCTTTGCGGATTACCTCGGACGTACATTGGGGCCCGTGCGGATCTGGGTACGTGAAGAAGAGGTGCTCCGCTCCATCCGTGAAAAAAAAGAGAACCAGCGTTTTCTGGCCGGATTCCCCCTGTCGCCGAACCTGGTGGCCGTGGATAACCTGGAAACAGAGGCTGCCAATGCCGATATTCTGGTTTACGCGGTACCATCAAAATTTTCCCGTGACGTTTTTGAACGATTGCGTCCCGTTATCGATCATCAGGTGATCGTCAACCTGAGCAAGGGTTTTGAAGCATCTTCCTTGATGACCCTTTCCCAATTGGCCCGGCACGTACTGGGAGACCGGATTATCAGCCAATGGGTCACGATTTCCGGCCCCTCGTTCGCCCGTGAACTGGCCCAGCACCATCCCACGGCGGTAGTCGCCGTTTCCTATATTGACACTCTGCTGGAGAAGATTCAACGATCTTTCTCTTCTCCGGAATTGCGTATTTACCGCAACACCGATCTGGCGGGCATTGAGGTGGCCGCGTCCATGAAAAACGTCATGGCCATCGCTTCCGGGATCGTCCATGGATCCGGATACGGGTACAACACGACGGCCTCCCTTATCACGCGCGCCACTGTGGAAATATCCCGCCTGGGACGGCGATTGGGCGGACGCAAAGAGACGTTCTGGGGCCTGGCCGGTATCGGTGATCTCATGCTTACCTGTTTCGGACCTTTGTCACGCAATTTTCAACTCGGCGTACAAGTGGCTTCCGGACGTAACCTGAAAGAGATCGAAGCGGGGATGGTCATGATCGCCGAGGGAGTTGAAACCACCCGTGCCGCATACAATCTGGCCAAACACCTGGAAATTGAAATGCCCATTACGGAGAAAGTATACGAAGTCTTGTTCCAGAACAAGAATCCACGCTCCGCCCTGCAGGAGCTCATGCAACGGAGACTGAAACCCGAGTGATCCACAAACTGCGCTACTTCGTAAACGGCGGTTCCCGCATTTTCACCCTGGAAGGGGATGAAGTCCGCGTGGGTAAACTCAAAGACATGGATATCTGCCTGGAAGAGGCGACTGTATCCCGCCAACACTGCCGCCTGGTTTATTCGCGCAAGGGATGGGAAATATTCGACTCCGACAGCACCAACGGCACCTTTGTAAACGGCCGCAGAATCCAGCGAAAACTCCTGAAACCGGGAGACGAGATCAGCATCGGCCGGGCGCGCATGCGTTACCTGGTGGAGTCCAAACCGCACCAATACCAGGACAACTCGGATCAGAAAATCTCCATGGTGCTGCCGTTACGCGAAAGCTTTGAAATACACGAGCAAGACAATCTGAAGCGTGAGCTGGGGCACCTGGCGGAACTTACGGAACTGGGTCGCCACCTGATCGCCGCTTCCTGCCTGCCCGACTGTTTTGAACATGTGGGCAGCGCCATTTTCAACATCCTGAAGCCCCAACGCCTGTTCATTTTCTTTCATGATGACATTCGGGGCGAACTGGACTTGCAATACAGCCGCGATGCGGCCGGCGATCCGGTTGAAACCGTGACCATTTCCCGCACCATTGCCATGAAGGCCATGGAAGAGAAAGTGGCCATTCTGTCTTCCGATACCAAGGAGGACAAACGGTTCGAGAAAGCCGAGAGCGTAATACTTTACGGCATCGTTTCCGCCGTTTCCATACCCATCTGGACCAAACGCTCCATCTACGGCCTGATATACGTGGATACCACCCAGTTGACCGAGCTGTTCAGCCAACGGGACTTGGAGGTGTTGTCCGCAATCGCGAACTTTACGGGTCTCACCATTGAGAGCATTCAGAGCCAGCAACGCCTCGACCGGGAAATGAAACTGCGCAGCCGTCTGGAGCGCTACCACTCGCCTGCGGTGGTTTCGCGCATTATGCAGGACCAGGAATCAGGCACCCGGGAAATCATGGCATACCGTGAAACCGAAGCCACGGTGTTGTTCATGGATATGGTGGGATTTACCGCCCGCGCGGAAAACATGAAACCGGTTGAGGTGGGATTGTTGTTGAACCATTTTTTTACCGCCATGACAGAAATCATTTTCAGTCACAACGGCACCCTGGACAAATATATCGGAGACGGAATCATGGCGGTTTTCGGCGCACCGCTGGCTGTTGAGGATCATTCCCGACAGGCGGTGGGCGCAGCCCTTGAGATGGTGAATCAATTGCATGAAATCAACCGCGATTTCACTCCCGGCGATCCCATCCAGGTACGTATCGGCATTCACACCGGCCGCCTGATATCCGGCGATTTCGGATCACCCAAACGTTACGACTACACCGTGTTGGGAACCACGGTCAACATCGCATCCCGCCTGGAATCGGCTGTGGCCGGACCAAACGAAGTGGTGGTTTCCGAGGCCGTATACCTGAAGTTGCGAAAACAATTCGCATTTCAGAAACTGGGGGAGTTCAAACTCCAGGGAATTTCCTCACCTGTTACATCCTTTAAAGTGAAACGACTCAAGGGGGAATCATGAAACGAGCCTGTATCCTGATCATTATCCTGCCGCTGTTTGTATCCTGCGCCAAACGCGGGCCGACATTGCCGGGTCAACTCAAACCCGGATCCGCCGAATACATCCTGAACGAAGGAGTCTTTTACCTGAACCAGGGCCGGCTTGATATGGCTCGGACAAAGATTCAGGAAGCCTTGAAAAAGAAACCGAACTCCAAGGCCGCCCACTACTCCATGGGTGTGGTCTATACTTATCTGCGCGACTTTCCCGCCGCCATCAAGCATTTTAAAATCGTCATCAGCATGGACCCTGAATACTGGGATGCCTACAACTCACTGGGCCTCATCTACATCGAGACCGGCGAATTCGACCTGGCCCGGCAAAACCTGCTCAAAGCCGCCACTTCAGACAAGTACCGCAATCCGGAAAACGCTTACGTGAATCTGGCAATGCTGGAGATCAAGCGTGAAGCCTATGACAACGCGTTGCGGTATGTGGATAAAGGGATATCGGAAAACCGTAGTTTCGCCCCGCTGCACAACCTGAGGGGCATTATTCTGGAAAAACAGGGAAACCTGGAAGAGGCTCTCTACCATTACAACAAAGCCCTCTCCTTCCTGACAGAAGAAGATGTGAACATCCTGCTTAACGTGGCCCGGATCCACCATCTTCTGGGACAGAAAGGCAAAGCCATGGACCTTCTGGATCAGGCCTTGGGATTGGCCAAGGACGAGTTCACCACCAAACGCATCCGCACGCTACTGCGCGAAGTGGAAGGCAAAAAAGAAGACGCGGCCAAAGAGGATTAGCTTTTGCGCTGAGGACGAATTTCCAGGGTACCACCCTGCCCCGCGAAAGCGCCGGGAATCAGGTGTAGACGATAATAGTAGTGGTTGCGGTAACGGCGGAAACGGGGACTTCGCAACATCCAACCACTGGTGGTCCTGGAAGCAACCGCCGCATCAAACAGTTTGAGCTGGAACGGCGCCCGCCCGTTTCCATCCCACACAACCTCTATTGTTCCGACCGGCAGTGATGTCTGCAATGTAAAAGAATAGGCTTTTCCCGCTTTCAACTCGAATTTGCGCTGCTCAACCCGGCGTGGATATTGCGAGGCGCCCAGTAAACGGTGCAGCATCATACCCTCTCCGGTGACCAATGTTGGATTGTAATCCGGAACCCGGGGAAGCAGCACTCCCAAAATCAGCCCCATCACGGCCGCCACGCCGACGGCGAATCCGGCGAGGCGCTTTCGCACGCGCAATGGACGCAAAGCCAATACGCCGAGTCCCGCCAGCAGGCACAGCCAAACCGGATTGGGCCACCAATCCCAATTACCGGGCATTTTTGCAAATGACGGCAACAATTCATCCAGGCGGATTCCCAGGGGGCTCAGTATCTGGAACATCAGCCCCGATCGAATGGGAACGTTGTGGGTGGTGGGCTGGTAAAGAGTCCATGGATGGATCACCTGGAAAACCGTGACGCCGGCCGCGTACAAAGGCAACCAGCGCCATGCCCGGCGCATCCACTGGTTGGGTCCTTCACGCAGGTATATCCAGACAAATACCATCAGCGCCCAGATCACCGGGATCAGGGGGCGGGCCTGGGGACTTTGCCCCCCGCGATGGCTCAGGAAAGCGTAGTTCAAGACAAACACCGCCGCCGGGATGGCCAACAGAAGGTGAATGCGGTAACGCTTCCAGTTGCGCAATGCCAGCCATAATCCAGGGAACACCAGGAAAAAGACCGGTGCATACGGCAACAGACCGTCCCGCTGGTCCAGGAAATAATCCAGCAAGGTCTCGATACGCACCTGATGGGGAATGCGGTGAAACACCACGTCGCTGAACTGCTTTTTCTGGGTATAGTTCATGTACACCGACATGGGAGAAAAATTGCCGTACGCGTGAAACAGGTACCCAAGGAACAAGGCTTGAAAAAGGAGGGGAAATACCAGCAACCGCCCCAAGTCCCCAAACCGGCGTTTCCAGAGAAAAAACATCGAGAAACCGACCACAAATGCCCAGACAAAAATGGAGTACTTAAGGCCCCAGAACAAAATCAGGCCCAGCAACAGCCCGGCAATCAGGACCGGAATCGAGCGGTTGCGGGCGTACAGGAGGAGATAAAGAGACAGCAAAAGCAAGAACAGCACCTGGACCTCGGGATAGGCATGGATGGCGTGAAAAAACAATGGCGGAGTAAATAACGCCACCAGGGACAACTGGAACGCAAAATTGCGCCGGCGTGACAACCGCAGGGCAAACAGATACGCCATGACCACGACACCCGCTCCAAACAGCCCCAGCCAGGCCCGCAGGAAAAAAGACCACCATGGCGGCGTCAGCGGCAGCATCACCATGGGGACCATGGCTACGGCCACGCCGGGCAGGTGGATGGAATAGATAAAAGCGCCCTCGGGAGGCGGCAGATCATCGCGGAAAAAGCGCGCCTGGAAACGGCTGTCCTTCCAACCGAAATACCCGTGGATGCCCATGGTCACGGCGGGAAGAAACCGCCGATACTGATGTTGGGCGTATTGATTGGCTACATTCAGATCCCCATCCCGAACCAGCGATTGGGCGATCACGAGATAATGCGGTTCATCACCCAGCAAGGGAATCCCGCCCAGCGTAATTCCCGCCGCGCCCGCGGCCAGCAACAGCCAGGCCATTACGAAGAGAACCACCATGCGCCGCCGCACCGGCAGGCGATCAAAAAAGATCCGGACCCGCCGCACGGTTTGATATCTGCCCAGCAGGTTGAGTACCAATGCCAAAGCCACAATCCAGCACAACAGACTCGCACGCAGAGAAAACTCCACCGCATCCCAATACGTCAGCCGCGCCGGCCAGATCAGCACCCCCAGAGACAGCCAACGGTAAGCCCGGGCCCGTCTGTGATCAGGGTGCCATAACGCCGTAGCGGCTAGGGCCAGCACCAGTGTGACTTGAGCCGGCAAAGAGATAACCGCTCTTTCGAACGCCAGGCCGGCCAGGCCCGCCGCGGGAATGAGCCACATCAGGAAGATTCGCAGCCGGAAATGCATGGGAAAGCCATTATCGCACATCCTTCAACCCGCGGGCAATGCAGCGCATGAAATATTTTTTTCTTGAGATTGCCGCCCGGTCAACGGGATGTACTTCCTGGAGGGAGATTTGAGTAAAGGAGGTTTCCTCATGTCCACACACAAGGGAAAGATTGGAATCGGTATGGCCGTATTGTTCATGGTGTGCAGCACCATGACAGTCGCCCAGAACTCGGCGGACCTGACCGCCAGAATCAGTTGCCCCGGAATCGCTTCAGCGGGACAGGAACTGGGCAAAACCATCCAGGTAACGGTGAAGAATCTGGGGCAAGTAACGGCCGCGCGCTTTGCTGTGGACCTGGTATTGTCCACGGACACAGCCGTGCCGGTAAAGTATGCGTCCTATTCGGCAAACTTTCAGGAAGACTGCCTTCTGCAGGGGGGGAGAGAGCACGAATTCAACCTGGCGGGCGGTGAGACTCGGATTGTCACTTTGAATGGAAACAACCGCATTCCCGCGGATACACCGCCGGGAACCTATTACCTGGCCGCGGTGATTGATGCCGGTGATGAAGTCAGCGAAAGCAACGAACGCAACAACGTAGTGCTCTGCCGCCTCAAGATCGGCGAAGAATTGAAGCAGACCATCACGCCCGTTCTGCGTCCCCATGTAGTGACGCACCTGAAAGTGCCGGTGCC
>JAFGNX010000075.1 GCA_016926835.1 Candidatus Aminicenantota bacterium
GTCACGTCCAGAAAGAAGAGACTCCATTTCCCGGGAATATTCACCCTTGGAACGGAAAACCACCAGGGGCGGCAGAAGGTTGATATCTCCCCGGTGACGCTCCAATTGTACCAGAAAACGCCCCGGCTTGTCATGCGCGAAAGAGTGGACACGCCTCAGGCGTCGCGGAAACAGGCCGAGCCTTGCTCCCGCGTCCAGCAACTCCCTTTCCCGTTGCGTTGGAAGAATCAGGCAGGCCCTGCCCTGGGCGGACAGCAAAAGAGCCAGCGCCTCCATGAAGTCCGCCAGGGACAAGCGGGTTTCAAAACGGGCGTCACGGACCTCTTCCACGGTACTCAGCCGCCCCCGGCCCAGGGGAAAATAGGGCGGGTTGGAGAAAACCAGGGCTTGCGGTTCCAGTCCGTCGCGCAATGATAAAAAATCCCCGCAGACCACCTGCATGCGATCGCCATACCCGTTCAAGGCGGCATTTCGAACCGCCAGGTCACACAAACGCGGCTGCACTTCAATCGCCCGCACATTGCGGAAACGGCCCAGCGCCAATCCCATTAACGAGATGATGCCGCAACCAGTACCCACTTCCAGGGCGGCGGCTGTCGGCATTGGCGGCAGAAATCCCGCCAGCATGGGCGCGTCCAGGGAGAAACGGTAACCGCGACGCGGTTGCAGAACCGTCAGCTTGCCGCGAAAAAAATGATCCCGCGTGAAGTGGTCGGCATCAAGCCCGTCCATCCAGATACTCCCGGATCATGTCGAGGGCGTAATGCACGCTGCGGATTTTGATCACGCCGCGATCTCCCGTCATCAACCGCCGCTGTCCCACATCCCCATCAGCAGTATGCAGGTGAAAATAAACCAAGCCTACCGGCTTTTGCGGCGTAGCGCCGCCGGGTCCGGCAATCCCGGTAATGGACACGGCGATATCCGCGCCCGTTCTTTTACGTATGCCCCGGGCCATTTCCGCCGCTGTTTCCGCCGAAACGGCGCCGAACCGGGTCAGGGTCTCTTGTGAAACTCCCAGAAAATCCCGCTTCAGGGCGTCGTCATACGCCACTACGCCGCCCAGGAAAGACCGGGAGCTACCGGGAACATCGGTCAGGCAATCCGCCAGTTTTCCCCCGGTACAACTCTCCGCCACGGCCAGGGTCAGATCCCTTTCCCGCAGGCGGCCCAGCATGGCCGCCGCAAAAGATTCCTCTTTTTCAGTGACCAGGTGGCGGGCGAATTCGTTGCGCACACGATCAGCGGCAATGGTCACCGCTTCTTCCGCTTCCGCCATGTCTTTGCGAGATCTTCCCATCAGGCGGATCTCAATCAGCCCGGGACTGGCGAGGATGGTGACATCCAGGTTGGCAATACGCCCCAGCGCGGCCGTCAGGCGCGCATCCGCTTCAGACTCCGACAGGCCGGCGATGCGCATGACCGCGGAGCACACGTGGAAACGGGAAAGAGGTCCGATGCGCGCCTCGAGCACGGCATCGAACATGGGCTGAAGCTCCGCCGGGGGACCGGGCAACAGCAGCACCCGGCAGGGTTCAGTGTCCAGGAACAATCCGGGGGCCGTACCCACCGGATTGGGCAACACCTCGGCGCCCTCAATCACAAACCCCTGGCGCGTGTTGGTTTCTGGCATGGCCATGCCCATCAGGCGGAAACGTTCGCGGATAATTGCCACGATCTCTTCACGGAAGATCATCTCTTTGCGCAGGGCTTCAGCCACGGCTTCCCGGGTCAGGTCATCCGCGGTGGGTCCCAATCCGCCGGTGGTGATCACGATCTGGGCGCGTTTGCACGCCTGGCGCACAACCCAGGAGAGGTATTCCCGGTTGTCTCCCACTACCATTTTCATGTCGGTGAGAATTCCCTTTTCGCGTAGCCGGCGGGATATGTAGAGGGAATTGGTATCCAGGCGCTCCTGGTTGAGCAACTCACTGCCCACGGCGATGACGATGGCTCTCATCAGGCCTCCCGGTGCCAACGGCCCGCGGCCGGGTTTTTCCGGAACGGAATCATGCTAAATAGCCCCGACTTCCCGCTCAACCGCCAGCACCATGGCCCTTAGGTTGATGATCAGGGCTTCCCGGGGCCCCATAACCGTGGGCCGGGGAAATTCTTCCGCGTACAGCACCTCGGCGATCTCTTCCCGCTCCATGCCGGCATCCAGGCGCTGCCGGATCACATCTCGAACCTGCCGGGTGCGCTCCAGGGACGCGGCCAGAAAGCTCTTTACCCGCTCTTTGCCCCGCAGCACCCGGTTGTGGGCAAAACACAAGCATTCCGCATCCAGTTGCCCCAGCTTTTCCAGCGAAGCTTCGTATGCTCCGTAGTCAGACAGAAACAGGGGCTTGATGGAACCGTCGCGTTCCACGACACCCACGGCATCGCCGGGGAAAAGGACCTTTTCCGGATACAGCAGAAACGCCAGCGAACAACGGGTATGTCCCGGCGTTTCATACACCTGTATCCAGTGTTTGTCATCCAGGTCTAGGCGGTCGTTCTCTTTCAACGCTTCCAGCTTTTGCAGCGGTTCGTAGGGCGCCGGAGGCTCGGCCCCGTTCTGGAGCGCGTGTTCGCGGTTCAAGTGGTGGATAAATTCACGCACCCGCGGCTTCTGCAGCAACTCCACGGCGCGATGGGAAGCTTTTACCGAAAAATTCATTTGCGGCTGCAGTTCAAAGGCTCCGCCCGCGTGGTCCCAATGGGAATGGGTCAACAGCAAAGTGTCCAAGCCCGTTTCGGGAAGCAACTCATGTAATGCTGTACGCAGGGTGGAGACACCGGTAGTAATGCCGCTGTCAACAAGCATGGACCGATCAAACCGGAGCAGGTATACGGGAAACGAAGGAATCTGAATGCCGATCACGCCCAGAGAAACCGGTTGGATCAAACGGGATTGCACCATTATTTCGCCTTATACCACACCGCTTCCGGGGGATCAAGAAAGCGATTGACTTTGCGGTTCCCTTTTGGCAGAATGGTGCCGGGAAACGAGTATGCACCAAGGGAGAAGACCATGGGCCTGATCAAAAAGATCCGCGGGGAGTTCATTGACATCATTCAGTGGCTGGATGACTCTCCGGACACCCTGTTGTACCGTTTTGAACGCTACGAAAACGAAATCAAGTACGGCGCCAAGCTGGTGGTGCGGGAGTCCCAGGTGGCTGTATTCGTCAACGAAGGCAAGATCGCCGACGTGTTTTCACCGGGAACCTATACCCTGGAAACCCAGAACATGCCCATCCTGACGACACTGAAGGGTTGGAAATACGGCTTTCACAGCCCGTTCAAGGCGGAAACCTATTTCGCCAATACCCGGCAGTATACAGACCGCAAATGGGGCACCAGCAATCCGATCATGATGCGTGATCCGGAATTCGGCCCCATTCGTCTACGCGCTTTCGGCAACTACGCCCTGCGCGTCAAGGACCCGGCCGATCTGATCCGCCAGGTAGCGGGAACGGACAGCCGCTTCTCCACCGATGAAATCACCGAACAGTTAAAGAACATCATTATCACGCGGTTTTCCGACCTGCTGGCCGAAAGCGCCATCCCCGCCTTCGATCTGGCCACCCAGTACGACGAATTGTCGGCCCTGGTCCATAAAAAGATCGCCGCGGAATTTGAAGAATACGGCATTGAACTGACCAAGTTCCTGGTGGAAAACATCTCGTTTCCCCCGGAAGTGGAAGAAGCCATCGACAAACGCAGCAGCATGGGCGTGATCGGCAACCTGGACCGCTACATGCAATACCAGTCGGCCAACGCCATGGAGAGCGCGGCCGAAAATCCCGGAGGAACCGCGGGAGAGGGCATCGGACTGGGAATGGGGTTTGCCATGGCCAACCAGATGGTCAAAGGTTTTCCCCAACAGATGGGAGGCGGCTCACAGGAAATGCCGCCGCCGGTCCCCGGGGAAACCAAGGTTTACCTGGCGATAAAGGGCGAACGCCAGGGCCCCTTCAACAGCGCCGATCTCCAGGCAAAAATCGCGTCCGGAGAACTCACCAAAGAAACCCTGGTCTGGAAATCCGGCATGGAGAACTGGCGCAAAGCCGGGGAAGTCCCCGAAGTCGCACGCATGTTCACGGTTGAACCGCCGCCCATCCCAGAGCCCGAACCACAGGATTGATCTTTTTCAATCATTGGAGACAGCCATGAGCGAGCCCGCCCCTGCACCGGAGTCATCCCCCACCCTGACCTGTAGCGGTTGCGGCGCCCGCCTGGCCTACCTGCCTGGAACCCGATCGCTCAACTGCGAGTACTGCGGTACCCGCAACCCCATCACGCACAGCGCCGAACCCCTAACCGAGATCGATTACGAAAAATTTCTCAAAGAGCAATACGAAATGGAAGAGCGGATGGAGGTCGTAACCGTCCGCTGTGACGGCTGCGGCGCCACAGTCAGCCTCGACCCCCTGGTAACCTCCGACCGCTGCCCCTATTGCGACACCGCGCTGGTGGTTGCCGGCGGCAGCACCAGCAGGCTGCTCAAGCCGCGTGCTCTGGCCCCGTTCCAGGTCGACCTGAAACACGCCCGGTCCGCGTTCAAGCGCTGGTTGCACGGCTTGTGGTTCGCGCCATCCGATCTCAAGCACAAATCCCAACAGGATAGGCTGACCGGAGTCTACGTGCCCTACTGGACTTTTGATGCCGAAACGTCCAATGATTACGCCGGAGAGCGAGGCGATCATTACACGGGCTCTGAGAACCGGATATCCGGGCAACCCAGACAAGTGAAACATACCCGCTGGACACCGGTTTCCAACCGTATCCAACTTCGCTTCGACGATGTGCTGGTACCCGCCACCCGTTCCCTGAACAGCGCCCAGGTCCGCAACCTGGAACCCTGGAACCTGGGCGAGCTGGTGCCGTTCCAGGAAGACTACCTGCGGGGATTCCGCACCCAGGCTTATGAGGTCGAACTTACCGAAGGCATGAAAACGGCCCGCAGTATCATGGAAAAAGAGATCCGCGAAGCAGTCCGTCGCGACATCGGCGGCGACGAACAACGCATTCACTCCCTGCAAACCGCCATGCGGAGCGTCACGTTCAAACACGTGCTGATGCCGGTCTGGGTCTCATCTTTCCGCTACAACGACAAGGTATACAATTTCCTCATCAACGGCCAGTCCGGCGAAGTTCAGGGCAAACGTCCGATCAGCTGGTTCAAGGTCATCCGCGCCCTGCTGATCGCCGCCCTGGCCGTTTTCCTCCTGGTGGCGATTTTGTAAATAAAGTTGAAGAGTTGAAGAGTTGGAAAGTTGAAGAGGAAAGAAGTTTAAAAAAGGCGAAAGGTGACAGGAAAAATCAGTGAAAAGGTAAAAGTCGAAAGTTGAAAGTAAAATCCGAGTAAGGCACCAAAAATGCTTTGCGATTCCGCTCTTATCCTGTTTCTTTATTCGTTCTTCTTTATTCGTTATTCCTGGCTTTCCATCACAGAACCCGGAACCTTATCACCAACACTCCTTCGTGCCATCACAAGGCTTTGTCTGTTTTCTTTAGACTTTCGACTTCTTGCCCCTCGCCACCCACTGTCATCATTCCGATACATCTCCTGCACTTCCGGGCTGGCAAACAGATTGCTTCGCGAATGGTGTCGCCCGATTGAAAGGAGAACGAAATTGAAACCACAGTTTGCCATGCCCATAACACTGCTGATTTTGCTGGCGCTGCCGCTGCGAAGCCGTGCCGCGGACCCGCCTCTGATCCAGACCATTCTGGACGGTACGGCCGCCTATTGTGACCGCCTGGAACACGCGGCCTTCCGCTTTACCTGCTTGGAACGGGTCAAGCAGAGATCGCGCCGCTGGGGGCGCCATGATTTCGTTTACGATTACCAGGTGATCAAGGAAGGGGAACAGATCCGGGAACGCCGTATCCTGAAGCAAAAGGACGGCGAAAGTATTTCTTTATCCGATGTCGAATCGAACCGGCGTTTTTCCGCCGAACTCTTTTCCTTTCGCGCCGCACTGGCGCCCATTTACCTGTTCGGGGCCGATTTCAGTCACCGTTTTCGCTTTGCCGTTACCGGCAAGCGCAACATTCTGGGCCGGCCCGCCTGGGAAGTCACGGTGTTCCGCCGGCCTGACTCACCGCTCCCGGCCCCGCTGTTGATACGCAAGCAAAACAACCAGGCCGGCCTGGCGCCGGCCGAAGGGGAAACCCGGGTTGTGGCCGCATGGATCGATCGCGAAGACTTTTCCGTGCTGGGGTTCCAGGTGTATCCGGCGGGAATCGCCAGCTACAACGGCATGGTTGAAGCCGCCTTCCGGCAGGGCCTGAAAGTCAAGGCCAGAGACATTCACATCTTCGGCCTGTTGCGCGAGGGCATCCGCTACCCCACGCGCACTGAAATCACCCTGACCTACTCTCCCCTGAATCCCGGCACATCACCCGCGACGGGCGTCAACAGCCACGTCCCCGGCGTGTCTTCCACCCTGGGGGCCGTGGCCGGGCGCCGCACCAGTGCTTCAGAAATCAGGGTCTCCACCGAATTCACCTACACCAATCACCGCTTCTTTACCGCCAGGAGCGCCGACCCACTATATCCCGACCTGGAATAGAAGAAAAAGAAGTTGAGAAAGTTTAGAAGTCGGATGAAGGGGCGATCGGCCGGTCGCCCTTTGTTGGCAGAAGGAGACAGTCCATTCGCCTCTGTTCTCTCGCCATTGGCCACTTGCCGAGAATTTTCTCTCCTTGACGAAAGTCACACACTCCCCTGTTTCACCGCCGGGTCGGGCCTGAATCGAGGGATGGCACAATTTTGTAGCGTCCCCCAGAGGCTTGGACAACTCATGTTTGCTGCTATAATGAGAAAACCGGTTTTTGTAAAAGGAAATCCATGATGCCTGATCTGAATGAAAAATTCGCGCAAATCGGCGTGGAAAACGCGCCCGGACAGGAAGGACGGCAGCAGGAGGAAAAACTGGATATCCGGGGAGAGCCGCTGCCGGGAACACCTGTGGACTTCTCCCACGGCGATGTCGACGCCCATGAACCGACTCCCGGCGCTTTCGAGGCGTTCCGGAAAGGCTTCGATCGGGGCGCCCCCCAGGCGTATACGGAGTATCGCGGCGGCCGGCATACGCGGGAAGGCGTGGCCGAGAAACTGGCGGATTTCACCGGCACATCCATTGATCCCGATTCCGAGCTGATCATCACTCCCGGGACCCAGGGGGCCCTGTTTCTGGCCATGGGGGCCCTGGTGGGGCAGGGGGACAAGGTGGCCGTCGTCGAACCCGACTATTTCGCCAACCGCAAACTCACACTGTTTTTCGGCGGCGAAATCGTTCCCGTCCGCATGAACTTCCTGGAAACGGATAGAGGTTCCGGCCTGGACCTGGCGAGCCTTGAGAAAGCGTTCCAATCAGGTGTAAAGCTGTTCCTCTTCTCCAACCCCAACAATCCCACCGGCGCGATCTACTCCCCGGAAGAAATCAGAAAAATCGCTTCCTTGGCCAGACACCATAACGTCGCGGTTATCGTGGATGAGTTGTACGCCCGGCAGATCTTCGACAACCGGCCGTATACCCACCTCTGCGCGCAGCAGGAAAAACCGGACATCCTGGTCACGATACTCGGGCCTTCCAAAACTGAATCCCTCAGCGGCTTCCGGTTGGGGGCGGCGTTCGGATCCTCTCACGTCATCGACCGCATGGAGCGGCTGCAGGCCATCGTCTCACTGCGGGCGGGAGGCTACAACCAGCCGGTGCTGGACACCTGGTTCAATGAACCGCAAGGCTGGATGGAGAAACGGATCGCGGCGCACCAGGCAATCCGCGACGACCTCCTGAAAACAATCAGGGCCGTGGACGGAGTGGAAACCCGGGCCACCGATGGCGGCAGCTATCTGTTCATCCAGCTTCCTCCCATGGATGTGTCCATGCGGGACTTTGTCAAGATCGTGCGGCGGCTGACCGGCGTTGCGGTCACACCTGGGACGGAGTTCGGCCCCGGGTTCACGGATTGGTTCCGCATTAACTTTTCCCAGGCACACAAGGCCGCGGTCGAAGCGATGGAAAGGGTGCTGGCTGTTTTCGAGAGGTATCGTTCACGATGACAAACAAAAAAGAACCCGCCGGATCGCCGTGGGCGTGACGTCCCTTACGGGAGACGCCGCCTTGGAAGTCCAACTCATCGCCGCTGCCGGAACTCGCTTCCCCGAACCGTTTTTCGCAGAATAGGGGAAGGGCTCAGCGGTTGATTTTCTTGAATGTGACGTTGCTGCGCAACAGCCAGCCGATGATCACTCCCACGGCGACAAACACCACGATCAGCAATGCGCGCGACATGGACAAGGACCACAACAGAAAATGAATTTCCACTACCGTGGTGTTCTGCAGCACAAACAGCACGACAAAAGCCACGGCCACCAGGACCAATATCAGTTTGCCTTTCATGACACCCCCACTTCATTCTACGTTGACGTCAAGCCAAAGTAAACCCGGGGGACCGCCTTAATTCCCCTGCTTTCAGATTGATCCAGGGCTTATGGGATTCGCTATCCCAGTTTCCGCCTTCAGCCCACATTGCTTTGTTTATCATTCAGGGTCGTCATCATTCACGATTGTAACCCACTCGGAACGCCATCCGGGAGCTTCAAAATTGTCCGGCCATGATGGCCTCGCAAGTAGACACGTACGCGAAACCGAACGCGAGGTTCAAGAGGCTTGCCAGGTGCATCTCTTCGCAAATCGAACCCGTCCCGTCCGCCGGGAAGAAAACCCGGTAGTCCCGGTAGTAGGCATCCCGCGCGGTTGATTCGCAGCACATGTTGGTCATGATCCCCGAGACGACGATATCTTCCACTTTCAGACAGCGCAGCACGGTTTCAAGATCCGTATTGTAGAAAGCGGAATACCGGTGTTTGAAAACCACTTTCTCGCCGGGCAAAGGCGCCAGGTCCGCATGGATTTCGCTCTCGGGACTGCCCTCCAGACACTTGCCTTCCCACCACCAGCCCATGATGCCGGAATCAAGGTCACCGGGATGGTGAATGTGCCGGGTGAAAATCACCGGGCGGTCCTCCCGGCGAAAGGCATCGATCAGGCGTTGCACCGCCGGCAGGATCGCCACTCCGCCGCAGGTAAATGTGGGCGAGGCCGGATCGAGGAAAAACATCTGCATATCCACGACCAGTAGCGCACTGGCGGCAACTTTCAGCCGCATCTCATGCTGATTGTATGGGCGGATCTGATGCAACCACGCCCGGGTCTTTGATTCAATGTTTTCGACAGTCACATAAGGTTCCATGCGGTCTCCTTGCGGCCCCATCATGCTCCGGTTCAGCGGCGACGTGATAGCGGCCGCTTGAACCGGTTGTCGGGCGGCATGTAATGGATGCATACGGATAAGGTCATTCTGTGAGTTCGTAGTCGAGTCTTGAGATCCGGCCGCGCCAATAGGGTTTTGCCCCGTCGGGGAATAACCATGCCACTTCACCCTTCAGCGGAACCAACATGCCGTCTCGCACTTCGTAATCCCAAAAGTGACCCTGCCATGGTATTGCAACCTGTACCCCATCCACATCACGGTACCTTCCATCCGAATGAACGGAACGGATCAGCCCTTCAGTGTCAAACTGAAACACCAACTCTACTCTTGTTGTGCCGTCAGTCATCGTTGCGCTTGCCCGTGAGTCGTCAATTGACTCCCAGATCACCCCCTGACTGGGAAGCAGCGACGTGGGATACCACACCGCTTCAGCGAAAAAACGCATCAGCTCCCCGTGTGCCAGTTCCGGAGTGCCTGGTTGTTTCATCACGGGCAGGAGGCCGAACAGTTTGGCATGCAGGATGCCTTCACCGGCCACATAGGCATCATGCACATGAACGGTTACGCCCGGGGCCATGCGCACGCGCGCGTCCCACACAAATCCAGGGCGCCGGGTGGCGACGCGCTGATTTGAAGTGAAAGGCACCCATCTCTCTTTGGCTTCACTCATGTTGAAGGTGCCGGTGTGGTCAATGTTGACCGCTGTAACCATCGGCTGGCCCTCTTTCAGAACCTTGCGAAAATAGCGCTGAACCGGCGCCGGCAGCCCTTCCAATTCGTGCGGATCATACGATGCGGGAACAATCGAAATACGAGCCGTTTCCATTTTCGCATAAAGATTGCGTGTATCCGATCGCCAGCGGTTCTTGCCGTAATGGATTGCCACTGCCATAACCAGGACCAGAAAAACAAACACAATCGCCGCTACTTTCCACCACATATCCGATCCTCCTATTTGCCAGAACCCACGCAAATGGGGGTCAGGTCTCACTTATTACTTTCTCTGACTGATGGGGGGCGCCCATAAGCAGGTACGTGTCAAGCAGGTGGAAAAGTTTATTGATTTGTTTCTCTGCAATCTGAAGAGCAATCGTCAACGTTCTTTTTCCACTATTTCAGGATGAAGCGGTCCCCCGGCGCGGAGGCGGTGTGCAGACGGTCCAGTGCCGCCCCTTTCCGCAACAACTGGTAACGCACCTTGCGTTCCAGGGGTTCGTGACCACACACAAACACCGCCCGGCTCTGCAAGGCCGATGCGGCCAGGAAGCTCTCGCGTATGCCGTGGGCGATTTCCGGCCCAATTCCCGAGGGCGTACCGATAAACAGGATATCGGGACGCACTCCGAGTTCCGCCAGGGCCTGAATCGACGCCACGTCCCGTCGTCCGGTCAGGTAGTTGTCGCAGATCCCCGTCAGCCAAACGATTTCCAGGTTGTCCATTTCCACCCGGTAGCAGAGGTTCGCCTCATACGCCTTCAGAACCGTGACCTTCAGACCGCCGATTTTCACGGTTTCCCCCGGAGCGGGGAACACCCGGTTCTCCAAACCGTAGGCTTCGTAGCGCCGCTGAAGCCGGGGATTCAGGACGAAGGCTACTTGCCGGGCCGCTGCCGGCCACTCGAAAACAGGATTGTTGCCGGACAGGGAGAAAGGCTTTCCGCGACCATGGAATTCCGGGTCTATGCAATAGAGTTTGCGCCCGCCGGACAGGAGTTCGGCGGTGATGTGACCGTTTGCCAGTGAACGGTCGGGATTTTGCGCCCCCGTCTCGGAGTAGCCCAAAACCAGGATGCTTCCGCGGGGTACCACGGCCCAACCGCCGTTCTGCAGTTTGACCACCTGATTACCGGGAGCTTCGGGTGCCCCGGTGGCCGGAGACACCGCATGGCGGGGAGCGGCCTTGCCGTTCAGAACCAACGCAGCGGCGCGATTGCCATAACGCTGGGCCAGGTCCCGGGCGTCCACGCCTGCGCCATCTTTGTGTCGGGGATCCAGGCCCCTGTCAAGGAGCAAGCGGATCATCTCCACGTGGCCGCGGAGCGCGGCGATATGCAGGAGGGTACGCCCCGTTGATGCTTCCCGGACCTTAAGATCCGCCCCGTTGTCCAGCAGTTTGCGCGCGGCTTCCCGGTTGCCGTCGCGGACCGCCACCTGGAGCGGGGTGCGCCCGAGGAAATCGGGTACATCGATCTCCGCTCCCGACTTCAGGAGCCGGTCCATGTACTCCAGGTTGCCGTTCAACACGGCGAAGTAGAGCGGCGTGGTCAGGGCGTTGCATTGGATGTGAATATCAGCGCCCCGGTCGATGAGGAACCCGCACATCCCCAGGTCGTCACTCAGAGAAGCGTGGATCAGGGGCGAGGCGCCACCGATTGCCCGGGTATCGATCACGGCTCCGTGGGCGAGCAATAAATCGATGGTTTCCCTGTCCCTCCTCCAGTTGGCGTAATGAATCGGGGCGCGCAGATGACCATCGCCGCAATTGGCCAGGGCGCCCATATCCAGAAGCCGTCGGACCGCCTCTTTCTTGCCCATGGCCACAGCCACATGCAGGGCGGTCAGCCCTTGCTGGTTGCGGGCATTGGCCAGAGACGGATCGGCGGCCAGCATGGCTGCCACCCGCTGGTCATCGTCGCCGGCGATGGCCTGAAAGATGTTTTCGCCGTGGGCGAACA
>JAFGNX010000076.1 GCA_016926835.1 Candidatus Aminicenantota bacterium
CCAGGGCCAGACGAATTAAGGGATCCCGGGAGCGCCGGAAATCCTCCGGCTTTGCTTTCAGCCACTTCTCCGCGGAAGCGCGTTCAGCCATTTCCGTATCCTGATAAATCCGCTCCATGAATGCCGCCATTTTTGTATCACCCAGGGCAGCCCGGATCGGCTCGGCATAGACCGAATCCTTCCCGGACAACACCTGTGACAGCATGTGTTCCGTTAGTGCCCGGTCCGCAGGCAGATATAAGTCACGGTAACCACGCAGAATGCGTTGGCTCAGGCGGTTGAAATTGCGGTCCATGTAAGCGGACTTGCGCTGCAGGTCGGGTTTGCGCCGTTCAACCGCAGCTTCGTACAGGGTGTGGGCCGTGCCCAGCAAAAAAGAGGTCCGGGGCAGGTAAGCGCAGGCAAGCCGCGTTTTCCAGTCCTGCTGGTCCTGCTCGTATACTTTGCGGATCTCTTTCAATACCGATCCGTACCTTTGCTTTAACTCCGGTTGTGAAAGAATAAACGCCTGCAGCTTTTCTTCCTGATCCCGCCGCTGGCTGGTGATTTTCGCTTGCCGCATTCCCTTCAACTTACCGCGGTAGTTTTTCATCACGTTCCAGAGTCCTTTCAGCCGGGGAGCCAGTTGAATGGCCACATGACGGTCTTTTGCGCTCATCTTTTCCAGCACGTTGATCATCCACTCGTATTGAGTCACCACCCAGGGCATGCGGCGGTCCTCTTCGAATTCCAGAAAATACGATGTCCGGTGCCGGTATGTGCGACCGGGATATCCGGGAATGAAAACGAAATCTCCTTCACTGACCCCGTCGGGATTGACACGCAGATAGGTTTCGGGGTGATATGGCCGGTTGTCCTTGCCCAGATCAGCCGGTTCGCCGTCCGGTCCGCAGTAAGCCCGCAGCAAAGCGAAATCCCCGGTATGGCGCGGCCACATCCAGTTGTCCTCTTCACCGCCGAACTCCCCGATGGAACGGGGAGGCGCATAAACCAGGCGGATATCCCGCAAATCAGTGTAGACAAACAGCACATAAGTCTTGCCGGGAAACATCTCCGCCACGGAGGCGCGCTTTCCGGAATGGGTTTTTTCGGCTTTTTTCACAATGGCTTTCATGCGCTTTTCCCTTTCACGGGTCTGCCGCGCATAGGGCATGCCGGGACGAACTGCGGACAAGACTTCTTTGGAAACATCACGATACGAGTCGATGATGCGTACGGTGTACCCGGGAGCGGACAGCTCTTCGGAGCGGTCTTTTGCCATGAAACCGTTCTCAAACAGGTCGTTTTCTGCGGAAGTGGCCGACTGAATCGCGCGAAACGCGCAGTGGTAGTTGGTCAGGATCAAACCATCCGCGGAAATAAAGGAGGCGGTACAGCCACTCAAGTTGATGATGCCATCGATCAGGCTGACCCCATCGGGGTTGTACAGTTCCAGTGGATCCATGAGCAGCCCGCGCGAAGTCAAATCCAGCTTGTGGATTTCACTGAGGGGCCACATCCCTTCCTCGGCCCGCAACCAGGCAGCCGGCATCAGCATCAGCAATATCAAGCCCAAACACAGAAAACAACGCATGATTTCCTCCTCAACGACTGGCCACAGCCCGTCGGATCTGTCCATCTTCAGTTTAGCCCATCCCGCACACCGGCGTCAACCGGGTTTCGTATTGACAACCCTGCCCCGCATAAGGTAAAATCGAGCCAAGTGGTGAGTGTAGCTCAAGGGTAGAGTATCGGTCTGTGGAACCGAATGTTGGGGGTTCAAATCCCCTCACTCACCCCACCCAATCCCCCATGGATGTTGAGCAACGATTCAGTGTTCCCACCGAACGGTCCTTCCTGCCATGAAGTTCAACGCCTATTTTGTCGCCCTGCGGCACGAGGAGCCTCATTTCACGGGAAGAGTTTCACTGGGAAACAACAGCCTGCAGGCAACATTCACCCGCATCGATCCCGGGTTGTATACCGCTCACTTCAAACAGCAGGTATTTTTGCAACACCACCAACTCATTCGTTTGGGAAACCGCGAAATCCCCGGTGATGTTTTGCTGCCGGTGCTGTCCAAGTACAACAAACGGAAATTGCGCAAGATCGCGCATATTCTGCAAACCCATCCCGACCCGGATCCCGGCGAAATTGTGCGACTCCTGCTTGAAGTCGACCGTTTCCTGGAGGCCGAACGGATTCTGGACTTCTATGCCCTCTCACATGCCGAAATGCTGCAACACCTGATTCAAGCTGAATTGCGTGGCGAATTGAAACTGATTGAAACCCACCCCCTGCTGGTCACTTCCGGGGACAGCTTGACGCGCTTGCGCCGGGCCATGAAAGAATGGCTGGAAACAAACCGGGAAAAATCCAAGCGGGCCATCCCCCTGACGCAACTGGAATCTCACCTGAAAATCCCCCGCTCTTCCCTGCTTTTCCGCTATCTTCTCTTTCCGGAAACGCAAGCCGGAACGTTTCGCATCCTGGATGACCAGATCGCTTTCCCGCGCCAGGGCTTGTCGGAAAAAGAGAAAGAAAATATCCGCCTGATCGAGGAAGAGGTCCAACGTCAGCACAAAGTGGTGTTTTCGATTGACGATCTACTGCACACATCCGGATTATCATATCCCTCGATCAACAGCGCATTGTGGTTCCTCTTGAACGAAGAACAGGTCGTGCGGTTGAACGAACGGGATTTTATTTTCCAGGCGGACCTGGCCAAGATTATCAACCGCCTGAAAAAATTCAAACGCAACCAGGGAGATATGATCGATATCGCCACATTTCGTGAATTGACGGCGCTGAGTCGACGCGCCATCATCCCCTTGCTGGAATATATGGACGCACGCCAGATTACGGCGCGAATGGGCGACCGCCGCAGAATTCTTTTGACCGTGTAACCCGGGAACCCGATAAACCGCTATTGGTCCAGCCGGGTTTTGGCCGCGGCCAGAACAGCGTTGAAACCCTGGTCCTGCTCTTCCTGGGTCTGTCCTTTCGTCTTGACGTTGTAGTACAGGTGGCGCAATAATTTGTACACACGGGACTGCGTGGAAGGGTTCATCTGGTAGGCTTCAGAAAGATATCGGATGGCTTTGTCCACGTCTTTGGACTGTGAAAGAACGGCGATATTGTAGGCGGTCTTGACATTGCGCCGGATCTTGTAGGCCTGTTCAAGATAATTGACGGCCTGGTCTTTTTTGCCCATTTTTGAATACCATACAGCCAGGGCACTGATATAGCGTGTGTTGTCAGACTCCTTCTCCACCAGTTGTTCCATGATGGAAACCGCTTCTTCTTTGCGGTTGAGGCCAAACAGACCATTGCAAAGGGAAAAAAGCAGGTCGGCGTTCTTGCGCACCGGTTCCACGTTATAGGCTTCCAGCCCCTTGCGGGCGGCCTGGGAGATCATTTCCGGATCATCCTTTCCCCGGGCATACAGGGTCTGGATTTGAATCCGCAGCGCAGGCGCGATGTACTGCTTATCGTACTTTTCGTGGGATTCCTTGCCCTCGCTTGCCTTTAACTCCCCGGCCAAGGCGATCACCTGTTCCGCGTATGCGTGGGCTTTTTCCAAATCCGTCTTGGTGACGTTGTAGGAATTGGCCAGCCACAAACACAGATTCAGTTTGTTTTTCAGGTCCAGATCTTTCTGGGTCAAAGCCTTTTCCCCGAAAGTAATGGTTTTTTCAAACTGCTTCAACTGGTAAGCGGTCAGGGCCAGATTCAAATAGAGCAACTGGGACCGCTCGTCCTGGTCCTGTCCGAATTTACTTTCGTACTCCTGAAGCAGGGTTAATTTGGCTTCCAGATTGTTTTCTTGACTGATCCTGGACCACAAGTCCTGTTTTTCATCCGCCAGCAGGAAAAACGACGATATCATCATGATGATCAGTAGCAATACAAATTGTTTTTTCATATGGAATCCTCCACAGAGCAGACTGAATCCGCCAAGATTTCATCCAAAAGACAATTATATAAGGTGATCGCAAGAAATGTCAAGGGTTTCCAAAGATACGGTACGACTTGATATTTCCCCGGGGGTGTGCTAGTTATGGAACAGAATTGCAACGGATGGATCCGGTACTTCTGAAGCGTCGACAGATCCGGATCTTGTGGAGATGACCATGAAGAAAACCCGAATCAACCAAGCCCATTACCAGTTAAAAGGAAAGATGGTGGATTTTGCCGGCTGGGATCTGCCGGTTCAATACACTGGTGTCAAAGAAGAACACCTCGCAGTTCGTCACAGCGGGGGTATCTTTGATGTCAGCCATATGGGTGAAATCTTTTTGAGGGGTCCCGAAGCTCTGGAGGCGGTACAACACATATCTTCCAACAACGCTGCCCGGCTCGAATCCGGCCGCATCCAATATTCCGGTCTGCTGACAGAAACGGGATGCTTTGTGGATGACATGCTGGTACACAAACTCTCCGATTCCGAGTATTTGCTGGTGGTGAACGCGGCCAACCTGGATAAAGACGATGCCTGGATCCGCGAAAAAACCGCGGGTTTTCGTGTGGAAATCCACAATGAAAGCGATGCGTATTCGCAGATTGCCATCCAGGGACCCAGAGCCCAGGAACTGTTGTCGCATTTCACCAAAGCCTCCCTGGAAGACATCAAATATTACTCTTTTGTTTTCAGTGAGATTCAGGGGGTCGCCGCTCTGATATCCCGTACTGGCTATACCGGCGAAGATGGATTTGAGATTTACTTTAAATCCGATGAAGATTTCGCAACCTCTCTTTTCCTGAACCTGGCCCGAAAGGGGGAATCGCTGGGTATCGTCCCCGCCGGCCTCGGAGCCCGGGACACTCTGAGACTGGAAGCCAGCATGGCGCTCTATGGAAACGATATCGATGACAATCATACCGTACTGGAAGCCGGACTGGGCTGGATTCTGAAATTCAAAAAAGGAGATTTCATCGGCCGTGATGCGCTTTTGCGTCAGAAAGAAGAAGGCATCAAGCGCGGCTTGACTGGATTTGAAGTGATCGGAAGGGGCATCGCCCGCCATGGCTACCCCGTATTGTGGCGGGGCAAGGAATTTTCGGAGGTCACCAGCGGCACCATGGCTCCCTTCCTGAATAAAGCCATCGGTATGACGTACCTGCCGCCGGAAGCCTCTGAACCTGGAACACGGTTTCAAATTCTGATCCACAACCGCGCAGTGGATGCCCGGGTAATAAAGATGCCTTTTTACCAGCGGGAGAGCTGATGCGGGACGCGACGGGGCGGTGTGACTCAGCGCCAGACCCCCGGCAAGTCTCGCACAAAATAGATGTGAAAAAATTCAGGATAGGAGAAAAAAAATGAATGCTGCCGCCTTGAAATTCACCAAGGATCACGAATGGGTACGTTTGGAAGGAGACGTCGCGGTAATGGGCATCTCCGAGCATGCCCAGCACGAATTGGGCGATGTGGTTTACGTGGAACTCCCCACCGTGGGCGATTCCATCAGCCGCGGAGATGCCCTGGCCAATGTGGAGTCAGTCAAAGCCGTCAGTGATGTATACGCGCCGGTCAGTGGTGAAATCGTTGCCGTTAACCAGGAACTGGAAGACCATCCCGAACAGATCAACAAGGATGCCGAAGGCAACGGATGGATCGCCAAAATCAAAATTTCCGATCCCGCGGAACTGGACGAGTTGATGTCGGTGGAAGAATACCGGAAAATGATTTCCTGATCAGAGGAGAAAGCCATGAGGTTCCTGCCATTGACGGACGCTGACCGGGAGTCGATGCGCCGCTGTCTGGGAATCAAAGATACGGCGGATTTATTTGCCGATATTCCAGAGAGATTCCGCTTCCCCACCCTTAGCGAAATTCCCGAAGCCCTTGGTGAAAACCGCCTGTTGGAACGTTTCCGTGAACTCGCCGCGTCCAACCGTCACGACGAATACCTGCCGTTTCTAGGTGCCGGCGCTTACCGCCATTTCATTCCGGAAGTGGTGGCGCACCTCAGTGCCAAGGGAGAATTCCTTACGCCTTATACACCTTACCAGCCTGAAGTCAGTCAGGGCAGTCTGCAGGCCATATTCGAGTACCAGACCATGATCACGCAACTCACCGGGATGGACATTTCGAATGCCTCACTCTATGACGGCGGCACAGCTGCAGCGGAAGCCCTGTTACTGATGCAGCGAAAATCCCGGCGCCCCCGCATCCTGGTAGCTGAGAGCCTGCACCCCGAATACAGGGAAATCATTCAGTCCTATATCCAGAACCTGGACATCCAGGTGGAAACCGTATCCATGGATCCATCCACCGGGCGCGTAGACCTGGAAAAGTTGAAAGCCACGCTGAATTCGGAAACCGGAGGGTTCATCTTCCAATCTCCCAATTTTTTCGGTGTAATCGAGGAATCCTCGGCCATTGCGAAACTCACGCATTCAGTTGACGCCTACTCCGCCCAGATCGTGGCCGAAGCCATGTCATTGGCCTTTCTCAAGCCGCCGGGAGAACACGGTGTCGACCTCGTGGCCGGTGAAGCCCAGAGTTTCGGCTTGCCCCTGGGATTCGGGGGTCCGTACCTGGGATTCATGGCAACAAAAGCGGAATTTCTGCGCCAGCTTCCCGGACGCATCGTGGGCGAAACTGTGGACGTTGAAAACCGCCGCGGCTACGTGCTCACTCTCTCCACCCGGGAACAACACATAAAACGCGAGCGAGCCACGTCAAACATCTGCACCAACCAGGCCTGGTGTGCGGTGCGATCCGCCATGTACATGGCCACAATGGGACACGACGGGTTAATCAGCATCGCCCGGGCCAATCACACGAACACCGCCTATTTCGCGGACCGGGTAAGAACCCTTCCAAACATCGAATTGGCGTTTCCGCGCAATTTCTTTAACGAAGTGGTGGTACGGGTCAAAAACAGGCAAGTAGACGACTTGCTCTCGCACTTGGAGAGTCACCGGATTCTGGGAGGCATCCCGTTACATTGGTTCTACCCGGAGTTTGCGGATTGCCTGCTGATCAACATAACGGAAATGCACCGGAAAAGTGAAATTGATCGCCTGATCAACGCAATGGGAGGTATGTTGTGAACGCCCTGCCCGAATTGCTGTTTGACAAGAGCCGACCCGGAAAAACCGGGTACTCTTTTGAATCCGACCCCATACCGGAAACAGAGCAATATGTGGACCCGGAACTGCAGCGAGCCGGCATTGCCGATTTTCCAAGCTTGTCGGAAGTCGAGATCGTACGCCACTACACCAACCTGAGTCATCTCAACCACTCCGTGGATTCGGGTTTCTATCCCCTGGGTTCCTGCACCATGAAGTACAACCCCAAAGTCAACGAAACCATTGCCGCCATGCCTTCCTTTACAAACGCCCACCCATACACGCCTCACCACCTTGTTCAGGGCAACATCGGTATCATGCGCGATCTGGAGGCCCGGCTGTGCGCCATCACCGGAATGAAGGCATTTTCCCTTTCCCCCGCTGCAGGCGCTCACGGCGAGTTGACCGGGATGATGCTGATCCGGAATTGCCTGAGCCATCGCGGTAACCCCCGCCGCATCGTGTTGGTCCCCGACTCCGCTCATGGAACAAACCCCGCGTCCGCCCATTTCGCCGGCTACAATGTAAAAGAGATCCCGTCGGGTCCAGACGGCGTACTTGAGCCTCATACGCTTAGGGAGCACCTGGACAAGGACGTCGCCGCCCTCATGCTCACCAATCCCAATACACTCGGAATATTTGAACGTCATATATGTGAACTCGCCACAGCCCTGCATGAGAACGGCTCCATGCTGTACATGGACGGCGCAAACATGAACGCGCTGATGGGGATCGCCCGCCCCGGGGACCTGGGTGTAGACGTCTTGCACCTGAACCTGCACAAGACTTTCGCCACGCCGCATGGCGGTGGCGGGCCGGGGTCGGGGCCCGTCGGCGTAGCCGACCACCTGGCCCCATTCCTTCCCCCACCCGTGATCCCCAAACAGGACGGGTCTGGCCCCCGCTACCACATCCCGGATACCATCGGACGCATCAAAAACTTCTACGGAAATTTCCTGGTCATGGTCCGCGCCCTCGCCTACCTGATGAGCCTGGGGCGAAGCGGCCTGCGTAATGTCGCGGAAGACGCCGTGCTGAATGCCAACTATATCCGCTGCCGTCTCAGTGAGTTGCTGGACCTTCCCTATCAATCCCGCACCCTGCACGAAGTGGTGTTCTCCGACAAGGGTTTGCCCGTATCGACCCTGGATATCGCCAAGCGCCTGCTGGATTACGGCATACACCCCTTCACCATCTACTTCCCACTGATCGTTCACGGCGCCATGATGATCGAACCCACGGAAACAGAAAGCCTGGAAACCCTGGACCTTTTTGTCACAGCCATGAAAGAGATCCTAACGGAGGCAGAATCAGACGCGGATATGGTACGCAATGCCCCCTACAACACTCCCCTTCGTCGCTTGGACGAAGTTCAGGCCGCGCGTCATCCGGTATTGAGATGGCAACCCCGGGAACAGGAATGAGATCATGAGCGTTCAGGATATCATCCTCAAGCTTCAGGAATTCTGGTCTCTGAACGGTTGTGTGATCGCCTCAGGATACGATATGGAAGTCGGCGCCGGCACCATGACTCCGGACACGTTCTTCCGCGTGCTGGGAACCCGCCCCTGGAAAGTCGCTTACTGGCAACCTTCCCGCCGCCCTGATGACGGGCGCTACGGCGACAATCCCAACCGCGTTCAAAAACACAACCAGTTCCAGGTCATCCTCAAACCCATTCCCAGCGACGGCCAATCTTTATACCTCAACAGTCTCTACCATCTGGGCGTGGACATTCGCATTCACGATATCAAGTTCGACGAAGACAACTGGGCGTCTCCTTCACTAGGCGCCTGGGGAGTGGGCTGGCAGGTCATGTGTGACGGATTGGAAATCACTCAGTTCACCTATTTTCAGCAGGCCGGCGGCGTGGAGTTGAATCCCAACTCCCTCGAGATCACGTACGGCGTTGAGCGCCTGGCCAGTTTTCTGGATCGAAAAAGCAATATATACGACCTGGAATGGGGCCACAAAACCTCCTACCGCGATCTGCGCCATGAAGAGGAACGCCAGTTTTCCATTTACAATTTCGAGGCGGCAAACATTCCCATGCTGCGCGACACCTTCCGCATGTACCATGACGAAGCCACGCGCCTGGTGGAAAACGGCCTGTATCTGCCCGCATATGACTACCTGCTGAAATGCTCCCACACTTTCAATATCATGGATGCCCGCAAAGCCATATCCGTGGCAGAGCGAACCACATTGATGACTGAAATGCGCGACCTTGCCGGAGCCATTGCCGGCCTGTACCTGAAAC
Organism: Candidatus Aminicenantota bacterium; assembly: GCA_016926835.1. Classification (GTDB taxonomy): domain Bacteria; phylum Acidobacteriota; class Aminicenantia; order UBA2199; family UBA2199; genus UBA876. Next base: position 9,320 of record JAFGNX010000076.1, read on the forward strand.
GGATCCAGCCTCAGGCGGAACCCGGGGAGAGTGAAAAGAATGGCTGACTTCTTGTTTGAACTCGGCGTTGAAGAGGTTCCGGTATCCGAAGTACCGCGGATCCGCGACCAGTTGGCGGCCGCTTTCCGAATGGAATTGGAAAATGAGCATCTGGGTATGGACACAATGGAAGTGGCAGCCACCAACCGGCGTTTCATGGTGTATGTCACCGGCCTGCCTCATCAAGCAAATGACCGCACCGAGGTGTTAACCGGCCCATCCAAACGCATCGCTTACGACGCTGCCGGGAACCCGGCCATTCCATTGCTCAAGTTCCTTGAAGCCAACGGAACTTCCCAAGACGACGTGCGGGAAGTGGAAACAGCCAAAGGGATATACATGGCTGTGGAACGCCGCCATAAAGGTCAGAAAACCCACCGCGTGATCGAAAAAGCCATTCCCCGAATTCTTGCCGGGCTGACCTTTCGCAAAGCCATGGTCTGGAACGATTCCCGGATTCCTTTTATCCGGCCCATCCGCAACATCCTGGCTGTACTGGATGGAGAGCTCATCGCCGTGGAATTCGCCGGCGTTCGATCTTCCCATGAAATCGACGCCCATCCCCTGCTGGCTGAGGACAAACTCGAAATTCACTCTTACCGCGAGTACATCGAAAAACTGCATAAAAACTTTGTCATTCCCGGAGAACGCGAACGGGAAAAAATCATACTGCAGGATGCGATCTCAATGGCCGCAGACCTTGAAACTGCTGTTGAAATCGATGCGGACATGCTGCAGTACTACATCTTTAACAACGAGTATCCGGTGGTATTCACGGGTGAGTTTGACCGCCGCTACCTGACGCTTCCCCAGGAGATCATCGCGGAATTCATGCGCAACGAGAAAAAACTCCATCCCATCCACGATGGTTCCGGACGCATGATCAACCACTTTATCGGCGTATCCAATGTACCGGATGAACACCGCAATGTGGCTGGAGGTAACGAGAAAGTCATTCAGGCCACTTTCGAAGACGCGTCGTTTTTCTGGGAATCAGACCGCAATGAAGCCTTTCCCGCCCTGCGTGAGAAACTTTCCACCCTGGTTTTCCATGAGGGGCTGGGAACCTTCCTGGACAAGTCCACCCGTATCCAGACTCTGGTTGCGGATCTTTGCCGCCTGACAGGCCACACCGCCATGACCGAAGACCTCAAAAAAGCCGCGGAATGGTGCAAAAACGACCTGGTCACCCGCATGGTGGGTGAGTTCCCTTCCCTTCAAGGCATCATGGGCGGGCTGTACTTGAGGGAAACCGGAGTTTCCGAGTCTATCTGGCGCCCGGTCTATGCTCATTACGAACCCCGGGGTTATACACCGGATCCCGTAACCCACCTGGGTGGCGGATTGTTAGCCATCAGCGACAAGATCGATAACATCGCCGCTTTCTTGTCAAAAGGCATCCGCACATCCAGTTCCAGTGATCCCTACGGCATCCGCAGGGACGCCAATTCCGTTATCAAGGTGATCCTGGACCTGGGTCTGGATTTCGATCTTGCCGACCTGATCCGGCATGCCTGCTCGTTACTGGTGTCGGATGAAACCGAGAGGAATATGCTGGTGAAAAAGGTTGTGGACCTCTTCCACATCCGCCTGGACAACGTCATGCGTGAAAACCTGGCCATCCGCCACGATGTGGTCGATGCGGTCATTGCCAACGCGAATCTGGAAATCTATCGGCTTCATCTCAAAACGCTGGAGATCTCGGAAATGCTCGGAACTCCCGCGATTCAACCCCTGGTCATCCTGCACAAACGGCTGAAGAACATCTCTAGAAGCGATGATGAATTGGGCGACGTGATTCCGGAACACCTTCATGATCAGGAAGAAAAAGTGCTTTACGACATCCTGAGGCAAACTCAACCCACCATCAACCGCCATTTGGAACTTCGGGAATTCCGGGCTGTGGCCGCGGAGATCCTGCAAATGAAACCGCTGATCGACAATTTCTTTGATAACGTCCTGGTCATGGCCAAAGAAGAAGATTTGCGGCGCAACCGCATCGCACTGGTCCGCAAGATCGATCACATCCTGATGCAGGTGGCTGATTTCACCCGAATCATGGAATCCGAGTAAGCCGGCGAGGATCTCTCCGGAAGCACGCAAAGGAGGTATCCATGAAACGGAGGGCCCATACCCTGTTCGAATGCGTGGAATGCGGCTACCAGAGTCCCAAACATTACGGACGTTGCCCCCAGTGTGAAGCCTGGGGTTCTTTGACCGAAGTCCTGCCCCAGGAAAATTTTTCCGCATCCGGCGCCCAACGCAAGGGAATCAGCGCAATCCCTCTGGAACAAGTGGATTCGACCCGTGTCAACCGCCAGTCAACAGGCATTCCGGAGCTTGACCGGGTGCTGGGTGACGGATACGTCCCCGGTTCGGTCATCCTGATCGGCGGTGAACCCGGAGTCGGGAAATCAACACTATTGTTGCAGATCTGCGGCAAAGCCGGACCCCGGGAGAGACCCATACTCTACTATTCGGGAGAGGAGTCGGATTCCCAGATTAAACTGCGAGCGGATCGCATCGGCATTCCCGCATCAGGGGTTCATCTGCTCTCCATGGGAGACCTGGAAGATCTGCGCGACGCCGCAAGCCGGTTGAACCCGCGGATTCTGATCGTGGATTCCATCCAGACCCTTCATTCCGGCGGCGGTGCGACCGGTACCGGGTCCGTGGCCATGATGCGTCAGGTCACCGCTGCATTGGTTGAAACCGCTAAGGCGGTTGACATGACTGTTTTCATTATCGGCCACATCAACAAAGAGGGGCAGATCGCCGGACCCAAAACCCTGGAACACATGGTGGACGTGGTGCTCTACTTCCAGGGAGAATTGAAATCGGACCTGCGCATTCTGCGCTCTGTAAAAAACCGTTTCGGCCCGGTTGATGAACTGGGGGTATTCCGCATGAGTGCCGGCGGTTTGGAATCGGTTGAAGACCCCTCCGCACTGTTTATCCATGGACGAGACAACCGCGAACCGGGAGTGGTCATCTTCCCCACACTCAATGGACAACGGGCCTTGTTGGTCGAGATCCAATCCCTGGTGTCGGAAAGTCCGTTTACCGGAAACCCGCGGCGCATTTCCGTTGGATTTGACGCCTACCGAACCGCCATGTTGATATCCGTTATTGAAAAAAAACTGAAGATCCCTTTTTTTCAACACGATGTGTTTATCAACGTTACCGGGGGCTTTTCGTTGCGGGATCCGGCCGCCGATCTTCCCGTACTGGGGGCCCTGTTATCCAGCCGCCTCAACCTGACTTCCCCCCAGCCGCGCACCATGATCGGCGAGGTCGGCCTGACCGGTGAAATCCGGCCAACCGCCTGGATCGCGCCCAGAATACGCGAGGCCATGCAACAGGGGTTGGGCCATTTTATCCTGCCCAAATCACAATCCGGAATTCCGGAACAGCCCGACATGACGATCCAGTCAGTGGAAAACATCTACGAGCTCTATCGCTTATTGCGGCCGGCCAAAAGCAAGCACTAATTTTTCAGTCCGTTTCCCGACTTCAGGAATTCGCGCAATCTTCGCAACCAGGAACTGTTTGGGAAAACCGGTTCATGCTTCAGTACCAGGATATGATACGACCGCTGATTCCACTCAATTCGTGAAAATGAGAATGGGATCGACTCCAGGTGCTTCACCATGCGGGGAAGCAGGTCTCTTTGATCCTGCGAGGATACAACCAGCACCGTGCGCTTCAACTGGTGAAGAATGCGATAGCGGAATATCAGTTTCTGCCCACCCGCACGGTTGGCCTGATCAACCGCTTTGGCACACAACTTGACTGCTTCAACCAAGAGATCAAAAGGAGCTTCGATTCGGTACAATTCATCGAAACTGAAAAAAATGTCTCTCACCAGCAGTTGATTGATCGATTTCAAAGTGTCGTAAAGCTCTCCCAACACCCGCAGGTCAATCTCACGGAATCCCTGGTCAAAATCCCTGAATGTGCCGTATACGCTTTCAATCCGCTTTTTCAGGACGTCAAACACTTCCCGGACATTGGAAAATTCGGTGAACTCCACGCGAAGCTTCAAGATAGCCACTTCCACCTCTTCAGTGTAACGCTTCGGCGGCAGACTGGAAATCACCTCAACTCCCGGCAGGGTTTCCAAAGCCGTCAACAAGAGGTGCAGACGTCCGGGATCCTCGTCGCGAGCCACAACAACCAGTTTGATGGTGATTGAGAAATCCGACTGGTTTTCCACACTCATCAAGACCTGGGTCATATGGGTTCGCTTCAATTCCAACATAAGGAACGGAATAATGGCGCGTGCGTAATGTTCAAACCCGCCAATGGATTTGACACGGGAAAACGGCTTCGAGAACGCCGTATTGACCAGTTTCATCAGGGATTCTTCCAGGTGTTGGATCTGGGCCCCTTTCAGGGGGTTGCCGTAGCGATCCACGATCTCCAGCCGATAAACCAGCACTCCCTGTTCATTAACGAAACTCTTGTGATGTTTGAGGATGTAGCCGGGAACCATGAAATTGAGGGTGTGCAGGAAATCCTCGACTGAAACCAGTTCTTCGCGACATACGAATGTGATACCGGTCAAGTGTTCAAACCGGGTTTGAAAGTTACGGATGCGGATTACCTGTTCCACCTCGCCCTTCCGCAGCGCCTCCTGGAAGCGGTGGTTATCGATAATCAGGTCCGCCAGCATGCGCACAGAGCGCTCTTCCAAGTACTCCCGGCTGCGGGAAGAAACAAAATACAAAGCCTCGCCTTTTTCTCCGATCAGTTTGTTTACATCGGGTTCATGGTAGATGCGGCGAATGCGGCGGACAATTTCATTGTAAATTCCGAACTTGACGGTTTCGTCATCCAGAAGCAGTGACTTGCCAGCGCTTCCCACGGCGGCCATGCGGATGCGACGAACCAGCTTCTCTTTCTCTCGCAAAAAATGTTCATACTCATCGGGCCGGGTTAACGTGAACGCCAGGATCACCAACCCGACCGTCATGGACTCGTAGTCTACGGTAAAACCTTTCAGGAAATCCACATTGCGCGCGGCCTGGTGAACAATCCCCAGTATGGAGTTGGACATACCCGGCCAGTCCTCAGCCAGCGCACCAATGGCAAATGTGACGGGAAGTCTGGACTCTCCTATCTCTTCGATCAGAATCACCGCTTTCTTTCGTGACTCCTCGTACATGCTGATCAACTGCAGCAGCAGCGCCCGTTGCCTTTCCAGCGGGAACACGTGCTGAGATTCCGCGATGAGGTTCATGCGGCGGGCGATCTTGTCTTCAGAGATGACTACACCCCTGGATTCCAGTATCCGACTCAGGCTTCGGATTTCACTGGAATTCAAGTCGCCTTTCATGGTGAAATTTTAGTGCAGCTGCCGGATAAAGTCAAAAAATGAACAAAACAGGGGCCGTGGAAAAAAAATCCTTGGAAATGCGTATTATACTTGACTTTCAATTTATTGTTACCTATTATGGGCACTAGGGAGGACATCATGAACAAAACCGAACTGGTTAAAGCGATTGCGGAAAAGGCAAACCTTAAGGTGACGGACACGGAGAAACTGGTCAATGCGTTCATCGACACCGTTTCCGATGAGCTGAAACACAAAGGCAAAGTTACCCTGGTTGGCTTTGGTACTTTCAGCGTTTCCCACCGCAAATCCCG
>JAFGNX010000013.1 GCA_016926835.1 Candidatus Aminicenantota bacterium
AGCATGATCCACATGCCTTCCTTGTCCGCTTTCATGGCCCTGTAGAAAGACTCGGCGAACACCTGCCAGGGAGCCACCTGCAGGTCGGGGGAATCGATCCGCCGGCGCAGTTCCCGGGTGATGCGTTCCACTCTTCCCAGTTTGTCCACCACCAGGGCGATTTCATGAACCCGCTTTCCCATGACCAGCAGGTCCCGGGCCTCGTCCAGGGGAAGGTAGAAGGCGGAGCGGTCTTCGACTTCATTGCCCGAATCCAGGATTCCCATTACGCGGTAGCGTTCATTGGCGATGGATCCGTCCGCGGCCTGGCTGATGATGACGATATCGCCGCCAACCCCGGTGTGCAGCAACCTGGCCAGGCCCTTGCCGATCACGGCTTCCTTGGCGGCGATGGAAGAAAAACCCCCGCCTTCCACGATGCGGTTGCGGAACCGGGTGGTTCGGTGCTCCCGCTGGGGATGTATGCCGATCAGGCGGACTCCCGCGCTTTTTTCATCCGCCGCGGCCAGACCCGCGGAGTAAATGCGCGGTGTCCAACTCTCCACATCGTCTGTTGCGTCCAGGACTTGCGCCACGCGGTCGAAATGATCGATAGTACGGTAGAGTGAGGGCGTGTCGAGGTACTCATGCTGGTGGATTTGAATGTGTCCCAGGCGGGTACGGGTGAAGGCGTCGATAATATGGTTGTAGCTGCCGTCGGCGAATCCGATGAAGAATGCGGCCAGTACGAAGCCTCCGAACATGCTCAGGGCGGTCAGAAGGGAACGCCGTTTCTGCCGGAACACATTGCGAAACGCCATTTTCAAAATCATCTATGCCTCTGCGGACTCAGCCCGGCTACATGCGTGACCTCAGGTTGCGCAGGGAAAAAGTGTCATTGTCAACCGGGATATTGAAAGCGGCTTCCAGGTAACGGATCACGGTGCGGTGTCCTTCTTTGTTTATCGGAACCAGAGTCATGACCGACGGAATGGTGCGGTCACCAAAGGCGCGCACATCGGAGTAATCAATCCGGCGCATACGGTTGCCTTTTTCGTCAAAGAATTCCTGCCAGACGGGGACAAGGCTTTTCTCGCGCACAGCCGTGATGACGTGACCCCAGACAATGGGTCGTCCGGGTTTGGGGGTGCTTTTCACATAGAGCATTCCGGGCTCGGGATTTTCAGCTGAAGTCATTTCAAAGTGGTAATCATCCAGGAATGTGTATTCCTTGACCAAGTCGTCGTTGGTGAAATCCGAACCCATCCAGGAACCCATCATCATGGAGGGGGGGATCTTCATCACCTTGTCGGTCTTGGGCAGGTAGTTCCACATCTCGTTGCCCACCCGCAGGGTGGCCATGCCCCGTTCTTTGCGGGGTTCCAGGATGCGCAAAAACGTCTTATCCGTTCCCCGGCTCCAGGCCCGGATTTTCAGGCTGCGTTCCCAGTGCGGTGTAGTAATCACCATCTCCATCAGGGCTTGCGAAGAGTCCGCGCGGTAGAGTTCATCCATGCGTTGCACGATTTCCCGGGCCTGGGGATCCTCTGTCGCCACAGCGGGCGCCCCGAACATCACCAATAACAGCAGCCCCGTCGAACCGGCCCTGAAGAGAATCATGATCGCCTCCTTGATTCTATATCCATAGTGCCATTATTGGAGAACCTGTCAAGGGAGTTTGCCGATTTTTTTGCAGGTCTTTTCGGGGAAATTTTCAGTTGATTGAGCTTGTAGCGCAATCCGGATTCGGACATCCCCAATTCTTCAGCCGCCCTGGACTGGTTGCCCCCGTGTTTCTGCAAAGCCTCGCGGATCAGGTGGATTTCCAGCGCCTTCACTCTTTCCGCCAGTGATCCCTCCCTGGATTCGGAGGCCGGACCCTCCTGTTCCGGCGCCAGAAAAAGCGGCAAATCAGTGGAAATCAGGGTTTTCCCCCGGGTGAGAACAACTGCGCGTTCAACGATGTTTTCCAGTTCACGGATATTACCGGGATAATCGTACTTCATCAGCAGGTCCATGGCTTCGCGGGAAACACCGTGAATGGATTTGTTTTCCCGTTTGTTGAACTTGCGGATGAACAGGTCAATGAGTGAAGGGATCTCTTCTTTGCGTTGTCGCAGGGGAGGCAGATCGATGTGAAGGACATTCAGCCGGAAAAAAAGGTCGGCACGGAAGCGCTTCTCAGAGACTTCTTTTTCGAGGTCACGATTGGTGGCTGCGATGAGGCGCACATCCACGGGGGTGTTTTCATTGGAGCCCAGGCGTGTGATTTCCCTATCCTGAATCACGCGCAGAAGTTTGACCTGGACGGGAAGGGGCATTTCACCGATTTCATCCAGAAACAGGGTCCCGCCGCGAGCTTCTTCAAAGCGGCCGCGCCGTGTTACGGCTCCGGTGAATGCGCCCTTGACCGACCCGAATAACTCTGCTTCCACCAGGGTTTCCGGAAGCGCGGAGAGGTTCACCCGAACCATGGGACCGTCCCTGCGCAAAGAATGATGATGCATGATAAAGGCAATGACCTCTTTGCCGGTTCCGCTTTCTCCCGTAATCAACACATTGGCCTGAGAATCGGCTCCCCGTAGCGCCGTGTTCAGGGTGCGTTGCATGACTGGAGATTGAAACACGTAGTCCGGGTGGGTGTATCGTTCCTGCAGGGTTTCCGCCAGGCGCAGGTTTTCTCTTTTCAGCGTGATGTGTTCGAGCGCCCGCCGGACTTCATGCATCAGGGATTCCATTTCAAGTGGTTTGGTCAGGTAGGTATGGGCTCCGGCCTTGAGCATGGAGACCGCTTTTTCAACCGAGCTGTACGCGGTCATCACGATCACGGGGACCATGGGGTTCGTCCGCCGTATTTTGGACATGACCTCTTCTCCATCCGAATCCGGTAACCGGTAGTCCAGCAGTACCAGGTCAATCGAGTGGGCGTGAAAGTAGTCCAGGGCGGATTGGGC
>JAFGNX010000077.1 GCA_016926835.1 Candidatus Aminicenantota bacterium
CCTCGGCACCACCAGGGCCGTGACCGAAGCCTCGGGTACCAGTTGCCAGTTCTCTGTCAACTCCAGTCCCATGCCCGAAAAATCCAGCAGACGAGCCAGCACGCCCTGTTCAGACAAATCGGGCCATGACGGATATCCCGGGCTGAAACGCCGGCTCCCTTTACGCGTCATCCCCATTTCTTCCAGGATGAGTTGATGAGCCGCCTCGGCCATGGCTTCGGCCAATTGGGCACTGAACCCATACCACAAGAGATAACCCACATAGTCTGTGGCAACAAAACGCTGTTGCACCAGTGACGCCAGAGAGATCCCCGTAGTCACGGCCAGCAGAGGAACCACATCTCCTCTCCGGCAAAACCACACGGCCGGCGAATGGGGGGCGGCGGCAAAAGTCAACGCTTCACTGTTCGCATCCAGGGCCATAAGGAGACCTTTCCCGCTGACCCGGCCATTGAAATACCCGTAAGACGCGGCAAATTCCGTACAATCCACATCGCGCATTTTCTGTATGATCCGTTCCAACTCAGCGCGTGACTCTTCGCCTTCCGCCATTTTCCAGCGCGCGCGGAACAGGGTCGGGCGATCCAGGAAAGAAAGAATTTCATCCAGGGTCAGCGAAATCCGGCGCACCCCACGAAAAGGAGCGTTCAGGGGTTGTACTGGAGTCACGGCCCGCGTGGAAGGGGGTGAGGAAACAAGCGACGGGATCGGCTGGTGCAATTCGGGGGCGGCGTTTCCCCGTAGAATGCGCAAGGCCTCGAAAGCATCAGCCGCGTAATGAACGGGACCGGAGTAGACCGGATCCAGTTCCTTTCTGACAAAGTCGCGGGTCAGGGCGGCGCCGCCGCAGACCACGGGCAAAGACAGTTTCTCTTTCTCCATGTGTAACAGCAATTCCTTCATCTCATGGGTCGACTGCACCAGCAGGCCGCTGATTCCCAGGGCGTCGGGACGATGCTCGCGCACGGCGGCGATTATATCGTTGCTGCTCTGGTTGATACCCAGATTCACGATGCGGTAACCGTTGTTGCTCAAAATGATATCCACCAGGTTCTTCCCGACATCATGAACGTCGCCGCGCACCGTTGCCAACACCATGGTTCCCCGGGTGACCCGCCGCACTGATTCCAGATCGGGAGCCAGATGATCGACTGCGGCCTTCATTACCTGGGCGGATTTCAACACAAAAGGCAATTGCATGCGACCAGAACTGAACAACTCACCGACACGCTGCATGGCGGGCAACAGGTGCAGGTTGATGATGTCAAGCGCGGAAAGTTTCTGGCGGGCTGCAGTCAACATGGCTTCAAGGCCGACGGTGCGTCCATCCACAACCGCTGCAGCCAATCGTTCCAGTACGGGGTCCAACAGGGTTTCCGCTGTGGTGATATCGTCTCGTTCCCGGGAAAAACATTCCAGCACCGCTTCCAGGGGGGGGACTTCCTCGCGGGTGCGGTTGAATATCAAGTCCTCGGCCAGCCTGCGTTCATCGGCTTTGATCATATTCAGGGGCAGGACCTTGCCGGCATGAAAAATGGCGGCATCCAGGCCCTTTCGCACCGCATGGTATAAAAACACGGCATTGATGATTCTGCGCGCGGCCGGTTTCAGTCCGTATGAAATGTTACTGACCCCCAGAATGGTTTGAGATTGCGGTAAATGGCGGCGCAACAGGGGCAGGGTTTCCAGGGTTTCAACCCCCGCGTCGCGCAGCCCTTCATCTCCGGAAGCCAGGGTGAACGTCAGCGGATCAAAAAAAAGCGCCCCCGGTGGAATACCGGCTGACGTACACAAGTCATACAGGCGCCGACAAATCGCCAGCTTGTGTTCCCGGGTCCGGGCCATGCCTTCTTCGTCAATGGCCAGGCAGATCAGGCCGGCACCATAACATTTGGCGAGCTGTATGACGCGGCGGGCCCGCGTACCGCCGTCCTCGAGGTTGATGGAATTGATCAGGGCGTGACCGCCGTAGTGCTTCAGCCCGGCCTCCAGGGCGTCGGCATCCGTGCAGTCGAATACCACGGGAATCAGCAACTCCCGGTTCAAGCGCCGTGTCAATGAAACCATGTCAGCCGTTTCGTCCCGACCCGCATAGGCCACAGACAGGTCCAGCATATGGGCACCTTCATCCTGTTGAAGAAGCGCCATTTCCACCATTGCATCTACATCATCGGCCAGCAGTGCGCGACGAAAGGCACGGCTGCCGTTGGCATTCGTCCTTTCGCCGATAATCAACGGCGCCGGCTCCACCCGGGTGGGTTGGTGTTGAAACAACGACGTAAATTCCGGCTGATATTGCGGCACATGAAAAGAGGTGGCCATGCCTTCAAGTGATTGTTTCAAGGCGCGGATATGCGCCGGAGTCGTTCCGCAGCATCCGCCCAGAAGGCGAACACCGCAATCAAGGGCAAAGCGGCTCATGTTGGCGGCGAAATCAACGGGAGACAAATCAAATACGGGGACGCCGTTCTCGATTCGGGGCATGCCCGCGTTGGGAACCACGATCACCGGCAGGGGACAATGGCGGGACAAACGTTCGACCGCTTCCGCCATTCCTTCCGGTCCGGTGCCGCAATTGACGCCGATTGCCGCCGGTTTCAGGGGCAACAAGGTATGCATGGCCGTCAGGATGTCGCTACCCAGAAGCATTTTTCCACCTTCGAGGGTGACTTGCAGGATCACCGGCAAGGTGCGGCCGCATTCCTGGAATGCTTGACGGGCCCCGATAACAGCAGCCTTGACCTGAAGCAGGTCCTGGGCGGTTTCCACCTGGATCAGATCAACTCCCCCCTCTACAAGGCCCAACGCCTGCAGATAATACGCGTCACGCAGGCTGTCAAAGTCCACGTGTCCCAGGCTGGGCAACAGAGATCCCGGGCCCATGGATCCGGCCACAAAACAAATCCGGTTGGGACGGGAATATGCCGCCGAGCTTTCACACGCAATTGCAGCCGCCATGCGGTTGATTTCCCGGGTACGGCTGCCAAGACCATGACTGTCAAGCGTCAGACGGTTGCCTCCGAAAGTGTTGGTCTCAATCACGCGGGCGCCGGCATCCAGAAACGCGTTGTGGATATCACGAATGGTTTGCGGATGACTGACGACCAGGTATTCCTGGCAGTTCGGATGCTCTCCCCAGGCGCCGGGGGCCAGCTTCTGTTGCTGGATGGAGGTGCCCATGGCGCCGTCCCAGAGCAGAACCTCTTGCTGCAGGCATTGCTCCAGCTGCATGGCACGAAGGGAAGAGACCGGTTTCATGGGTAAAGGCCCTCAGTGTCTGGAAGGAAAACGCACCACAAGAGGACAGGTTCCGCTCAGCGCGCTAAACAGCGTAACCAGGCCCAGCAGGCCAACCCAGTTGGATGTCCACAAGCCGTAACCAATGATGGCCAGGGAAAGTACGATCCGCAAAACCTGTGCGAATGATGCGCGCTGAGTAGCCCTCATAAAGGCATTATACCATAATCATCATCGCTTGCCTCCGGCGGTTGGTTTTCGAAAACATCCCTGAGGCGCTGAGGCAAGCGGGTCCGGCGGCGGTTCGGCGTGGAATTGGCCAGAGCCGGATGCAGGGCCGCCTCATGACTGATCAGGAAAAGGCGCTTGCGTGCCCGGGTCACAGCCGTATAAAACACTTCACGGTTCAGCATCACGGAATGCTGGGGCAGGAGAATGAGAATCACACAGTCGTATTCCGAACCCTGTGACTTGTGAATGGACATCGCATAAGCCAGGGTCAGATCATCGGTCTCTTCCGTTGTATACTCGGTGAACCGGCCGTCGAAATCAACAACGATCTTTTTCTCTTCGTCATTGAAATCAGCCACCACACCCTGCTCGCCGTTAAACACATCCCGGTCGTAATCGTTCCTTAATTGCATCACCTTATCGCCGCGTTTAAACCCGGCCTGTTCCCTAGATAGACATACGGGTTCCGGATTGAAACGCTCCTGGATTACGGCGTTGAGCCGGTCGATTCCGGCCTCCCCCCGGTACATGGGCGCCAGTATCTGCAGTTCCGACGAGTTGACCGGATATCGGGGGGCCAGGTGCTCCAGAATGCCCAGGACCTTGGAGGCCGCCTGTCCGGGATCGCTGACGCGCACAAAAACAAAATCCAGCTCGGGATCATAGGGTTTCAAAACCAGGGAATCTCCCGCATTGATGCGGTAGGCGTTTTCCACTATCAGGCTGTCGCCGGTTTGACGGAAATTGCGATGAAGGGAAACCAGGGGGAAATAGCCGCTCTGGATCATGTCCCGCAACACGTTGCCGGGACCCACGGAAGGCAGCTGGTCCTTGTCTCCGATCACCACAAGACGACTACGGGTATCCAGGGCCCGCAGCAAGGCATAAAACAGATGAATGTCCACCATGGAAAATTCATCCACCACCACTGCATCCACCGGCAATGGGTTGCTCTCGTCATGGGTAAACCGCCTTGTTTCCGGGCTAACTTTCAATAACCGGTGGATGGTGGACGCGGGAAACCCCGTCGCTTCCTCGATTCTTTTGGCCGCCCGCCCGGTCGGGGCGGCGATTTTCACCCGCAATTGCGATGCGGCAAAAGTTTCAATCACGGCCCGGATAATGGTGGTTTTCCCCGTACCCGGCCCACCGGTGATCACGGTAACCGGATGGGAAACCGCCGCATGAACCGCTTCCCGTTGTTCCGATGTCAATGGGGGATCAACGTCCTTCAGGGAAAGCTCTGTATCCGGGACGGTGTGCGGGATCTCTCTGTCCACCATCTTCTTCAGCATCCGGGCGGATTCCGCTTCCACCCAATGATTTCGCAGGCTCAGAACAAGGGGCTCCGGATCCCTCTCCTCTATGAGTCGTCCCCGCTCAACCTGATTCTGAACCGCATCCAGAATAAGTTCTTCATCCACATCCAGCAACCGCGCCGCGGCAACAACCAGGCGATGGCGCTCCATGAATAAGTCGCCGTAATGGTTTTCCACCTGCTCAAGCACGTGATCGATCCCGCGGTTCAATCGTCGCGGATCCCGGGCCGAAATCCCCATTGCCCGCGCGATGGTGTCGGCGATGCGGAATCCGACTCCCCGCACCGAGTCGACCAGGGAGTAGGGATCGGACTCCAATACCAGCAGGGACTGTTCGCCGTATTCGCGAACGATCCGCAGGATGGTGGCGGTGCTGATGCCTGCGGGAGCCAGCCTCACTGTCAACTCCCGCAGCATACGCCGGTCTTTGAACGAGGTGCGGATCTGTTCCACCAGGGACCGTCCCACTCCTTTGACACGCACCAATTCCTGCGGGCGATCTTGAAGTACTTTCAGCGTTTCTTCACCGAATTCCGCCACGATCTTTTCGGCTGTCTTGCGCCCCAATCCCCGGATACCCCGGGAAGAAAGGTAGGCCGTCATGCCTTCGAAGTCTCCCGGCATTACCGCATGATATTCCTCAACGCGGAATTGCTCTCCGAATCTGGAATGGCGGGTGAACCGGCCCGTGATATCCAGGGTGTCTCCTTCGGTTACATCGAGCAAATCGCCCACGATGATGCGGGATTTGCCGGGTGGCAGTCCACTGACACGAAAAACACCGAAACCCGTGGTTTCCGAATGGAAGATTCTTTTTTGAATCCGGACCCTGAATGTCTCTAGATTGATGGTATTTCTCCCAGGCTGTTTTTCCATTATACCGGGTCCCGGAGCGGAATGAAATCCGCCGGGTTTACTTTTTCCCCGCCTCATGTTACTAACTGGACATGAAACGACTGCGACTGCCACTGGTTTTCTTTTTTCTCACAGCCGTGGCCCTGCCGGGTCGGGGCGTAAAGTTCGGCGCTTATGTTGGCGGATTCCTTCCCCGGGACAGTTTTTTTCAAACCATTTACGGCGATGATGTGGACCTTACATATGGACTGGAAATCGATGCCTCGCTGTGGCGCGGGTTTTCCCTGCGGTTGCGAGCGGGACATTATCAACGCAACGGCGAAACTTCCTTCACCGGCGAAATCAGCCGGCTGAGACTCTATCCGCTGACTCTTGGACTGCGTTACACCTTTCTCATGAAGCGCGTGCAGCCTTTTCTCGAAGCCGGTTATCACCACCTGGTGATAACGGAAACTTCGGCCATTGGGGATATTCGCGAACAGGGTGGAGGATATGACCTGACCGCCGGCGTTGGATTCCCGCTTTCTGCACGATTTTCTCTTGAGATCGCAGTTCATTATACCGATGTTTCCATTTCCATTGCGCCGGAACCGATCCAAATGGGAGGTCTTGCCGCGGGCTTCGCGTTTCTTGTCTTTCTTTGACCGGCGGCAGAGTTGACAAATTTCCTGAATTATCACAATATATAAGATTGTTCACTTTCTATCCATGGACACCAAAGAACAGATTAAAAGAAGTCTATCCATAATTGACGTGGCATCCCTGTACGTGCAACTGAAACCATCCGGGAAGAACTTCAAAGCTTTATGTCCGTTTCACAGCGAGAAAACCCCCTCTTTTTCCGTAATGCCGGAACGCAATATCTTTCATTGCTTCGGATGCCACAAATCGGGGGATATCTTTACGCTTGTGCAGGAAATGGAGAACCTCAGTTTTCCTGAAGCCATGGATTTTCTGATCGAGCGCTTCAACCTTCCGGTTGAACGACACCGCAGGGAATCCGATCACGCCCGTTCGTCCCTGGATGCATTCGCGACCGCCAACGAGAGTGCCCTGCGCCATTTCCGTGCCAATCTGATGGATGATGAGGGAAAGCACGCCCGCAACTACCTGGCGGAACGCGGCATCAGCAACACCACGATCGAAGTTTTCGCCCTGGGTTACGCGCACAATAACTGGGATTCCCTGCTCCAACACCTGAGAAAAGACGGAGCGGACCTGGACAAGGCGGTGGAACTGGGTTTGCTGGGCCGCAACCGTGAAGGTCGGGTTTACGACCGCTTCCGGGGCCGCATCATCTTTCCGATCCTTTCCGAATCCGGAAAGATCATCGCCTTCGGCGGACGGACTCTGTTTGATGATCCGGCCAAGTACCTGAACTCTCCCGAAAGTCCCATCTTTCACAAGAGTCGCCACTTGTACGGATTTCACCAGGCCCGGCCACACATCCGCGAATCCGGACAGGCCATTCTTGTGGAGGGGTACTTCGACGTGATCACCCTGCACCAGTTTGGCGTCCGCAACGCCGTGGCCGCGCTTGGCACCGCCCTCTCCGGTGAACAGGTCCACCTGCTGAATCGTTACACGGATGAAATCTATCTTTTTTACGATGGCGACGATGCCGGCACACAGGCCACTCTGCGTGGCGTGGAATGCATGTTGACCCACAATGTCAGCCCGAGGGTCATGGATTGCGGCAAAGACAGGGATCCGGATGACTTTGTTCGTTCAGACGGACCACATGGTATTAAAGAACGGATCGAAGCAGCAGAGGACGGGTTCCGCTTCCTGCTCAACCACTTCATGGAGGAGATGGATCCCCGTCACCCCGAGCACAAACGCAACGCCTTGAATCAGGTGGCACGCATAGTGAATGAAATCACCGACCCCATAGTCCGCCAGGAATACCGCCGCCGTACAGCGGACGCGTTTCAGGTGGATCTGCGCCATCTTCCCCCGGAACACGCCCATTCCCCGGCTGTTTCAAATCGTGAATCACGGCAACCCTTGCTGATCTCCCCTTCCGAGAAAGAATTCCTGCAATCATTGCTGGCCAGCCCGGCGATATTCAGCGAGGTCCGTCCCCTGCTTGATGACGAACTGGTGAACAGCCTGACCAGTCGCGGCCTGTTGCGCCAACTGATGCAACGCTACAGCGAAGCCTCCCGGCGCTTTGAACAGATGGACGGCATATGGAAAGATCTTTCCGGCCCTGAGGCCGCCTTGTTGCAGGAAATACTGCTGTCCACCCGGGATGTTCCGCTAAACCATGAAAGCCATTGCCGCCGGGTCGAAAACTGTTTTCTTTCTTTCCAGGAACGGTTGAATAAAGTACGTATCCGCGAAATCAACTCCCGCATCCGCGTTGCTGAAAGAGACAACAACCCTTCCGAAGCCGTACGATTGATGCAACAGAAATCCCAATACCTGAAAAAGAAATACAAGGTTTCCAAGGAGGAGCCCTTTGACCAAAAAGGCGCAAGAGAAAGCATCCGTTAAAGCGGCCGCCGCGGAGGAAAATTCCGCTTCGGCCGCGAACGTTTCGCCCAAACTCATAGACGAACTGGCAGAGATGTCGCACGACGACGACGGACGCATCGATCATGCTGAATTCACCCGATTTCTGCGCGAGAACGGATTGGTTTCCCGTCGCAAGGAAGTCTTGAACCGGTTGATGGCAATCAACATCACCGTTTCCCCCCGGGAAACAACTTCCACGCCGCCGTTTGAAAAGCAGTACAGCGATTTTCTTGAATCCCACCGCAAGGAGTTGAGATCCATACAGAAACGGTCCCGGAAAAATTTCGGCATGATCGAAAGTTCTTTTATCTACAACCTCTTTGACAGCGAAGAGGAATTAAAAAAGAAGTTGCGCTTTCTGAAAGCGTACTTCGCCGAACATGAACTGAAAATCATTAAGGTTCCCCGTCACAAACCCGTTAAATCAGCCGAAGAGCGCAACGAGATCGTGGGTGACCCGGTACGACAATACCTGCGGGAAATGGGCAGCGTCAACCTGCTCAGCCGGGAAGAAGAAATCCGCATCGCCAAGCGCATCGAACGTGGAGAGAAAAAAGTTATCAAGGCGTTGTCTAAGACCAACATCGTACTGAATTCAGTCATCGATCTGGGCCGGGACGTACTGGAAGGAGTCAAAGACATCGACGAAGTCATTGACGTCAACGAAGATATCTACGACGAATCAAAAAAACAACGGGTTCGAGACCGCTTCCTGAAACAATTCGAGAACCTGAACCACTTCAAACGGGAGTTGAAAACCCTGAAAAAATCCCAGGTGTCCAACTTCACCATCGCCAAGAAGATGGTGGAAATCACCCACCTGATCCAGGACATGTCGATTCTCTATGAACACAAAAAAGCTTTCATCAACAAAATTACCCAACTCCAGGAAAACTACCGCCATGTCTCCCGCAGAATAGAAAAACTCACTGCGGAGGCGAAAACGCACCGCGCCCGCGCGCCCAGGCGCCGGGAGATCAGCGCGGAAATCGCCAACTACAACCGGCGTCTGGAGAACCTGAACCAGAAATACGAAATCACTCCGGAAGACCTGGCCAAGACCTGTCACGACATCGAAGAAGGTCAACGCCTGATTGAATACTCCAAGAACGACTTGGTGGAATCCAATCTGCGCCTGGTGGTTTCCATCGCCAAGAAGTACATCAACCGGGGGTTGCAGTTTTCAGACCTCATTCAGGAAGGCAATATCGGTCTCATGAAAGCGGTGGAGAAGTTCGAATACCAACGCGGATACAAGTTCTCCACCTACGCCACCTGGTGGATTCGCCAGGCCATCACACGGGCAATCGCCGACCAGGCCCGTACCATACGTATCCCGGTCCACATGATCGAAACCATTCACAAGATCAACCGCACCCAGCGCCGCCTGGTCCAGGAACTGGGCCGGGAACCCACCGAAGATGAAATCGCCGAAGAGACTGGTTTTTCCGCGGACAAGATCCGCAAAATACTGAAAATCGCCCAGGAGCCCATCTCCCTGGAAACCCCGGTTGGAGACGATGACTCCCACCTGAGGGATTTCCTCGAAGACGATAAAACCGTGTCGCCCCCGGAGATCGTTTCACAGATGAACCTCAAGGAGCAACTGGAAACGATTCTCTCCTCCCTGACCGACCGCGAGGCCCGGGTGATCGAGATGCGCTTCGGACTTCGGGACGGCAATGAGCACACGTTGGAAGAAGTCGGACAGGAGTTCCAGGTCACTCGTGAACGTATCCGCCAGATCGAGGCCAAGGCGCTGCGCAAGCTAAAGAAAAAGGCGCGCAAACTGGTCAATTTTCTGGACAAACCCGAAGAGTACAATTAGCCCGGAAGACATTCCGGAATCGGGGTTATTTGTCTTCTTCCGGGTCCGCTTCCTGGCGGGAAGCGTCTCCGCCGCGCGGGTGAAATTTTTCGTAGTGGGAGCGGATCTTGCCCCGGGAAACATGGGTATAGATTTCCGTGGTGGTGATGCTGGCATGCCCCAACATCATCTGCACCGAGCGCAGGTCCGCGCCCTCCTCCACCAGATGGGTGGCAAATGAGTGTCGCAGCGTATGGGGGGTCAGGTTTGCGGAAATCCCCAGTTCCCGGGCATAATCCTTGATGATCTTCCACAATCCCTGGCGGCTCAGGCGTCGACCGCTGCGATTCACGAACAGTTCAACGGCATTCGTACCCTTGAGCAGCAACGGCCGGGCGTTCTCCAGATAGCGAATGATCCAGGCAACTGCGGTGTCGCCGCAGGGTACAACCCGTTCACGCCCGCCCTTACCGGTCACGCGCAGGAAATGCTCGGCCAGGTACACATCTTCCCGGCGCAGGCCACAGACCTCGGAAATGCGCAGGCCGGTTCCGTACATCAACTCCAGTATCGCCTTGTTTCTGAGGCCCAGGGGAGTGGAAACATCGGGACGTTCCAACAAGTCGGTGACCTGGTCCACCGTCAGATAATGCGGCAGAGATTTCCATCGCCGTGGCAGCGGCAATCCGGAAAACGGGTTCCCCGGCACGGATTCATCCGCCAGCAGGTGATTGTAGAAATTCCTTAACGCGGAGATCAACTGCGCACGGGAAGCCACGCTGTGGCCCCGCGACGCGTGGTCGCGCAAAAACTCCACCACCAGAGCATCGGGAATCGCGCGATGATGACAGTTGCGCTTTTTCAGCCATTGTTCCCAGTGATCCAGGGCGTTGGCATACGCATGGGCCGTGTTTTCCGCCAGTCCGCGTTCCATGCGCAGATAGGCCATCCAGTTGCGTTGGTCCCGCTCAAAAGCGGCATCGTTCCAGCCCGTACCCTTGCGCACCCGCTCGTTCATGATGTTCCCGACATCACATAAACGGATTGTGACGCATTTCCTGCTCCAGAGTGGATGCTTCTCCGTGACCGGGCAGGATGCGGGTATGGAGCGGAAGGGTTTTGATCCGGTCCAGTGATGCCTGCAAGCGGGCGAAATCTCCTCCCGGCAGGTCCGTGCGGCCGACGGAACCGGCAAACAACGTATCACCGGAAACCAGCAGGTCACCGGACAACAGGCAGATGGAGCCCGGCGAATGACCCGGTGTATGCCAAATCTTCCAGGACATGTCAGCGGCTGTCAACACCTCGTCGTTGCAGAGAAGACGATCCGCGGCCGGCGGCAACTCCAATCCGAAAGCAGCAGCCATTTCGGCGTTGAATGGATCCTGCAGCAAAGGTGCCGCCTTTTCATGCGCGGCCACGGGAACCGCGTAAATCCGCGCCAACTCGGCTACGGCACCGGTATGATCGATATGACAATGGGTCAACAGAATCAAAACCGGCGTGAGCCCCTGTTGCTGCAGGCTTTGCTTGATCCGCTCAGCCTCCGCGCCGGGATCCACCAACAGGCAACTACTGGAGCCGGAGACATGCAACAGGTACGTGTTGGTCTCCAGTTCGCCCACGGGAATGCGAAAATAGCAGACTTTTTTGTGGTTCATTTGTCTTTTTCGTCTACATCGACCAACAATGATTTCCCCGTCATGTCAGCGGGTGGGTCCACACCCAGCAATTGCAGAAAAGTGGGTGCGATATCGGCCAGGCTGCCGCCGCTACGCAGACGTAAAGGTTTTGGAGTTACGAGTGTCAGGGGTACGGGATTGGTAGTATGGGCGGTCATGGGCGATCCGTCTTGCAATCGGGTCTGTTCGGCATTGCCGTGATCCGCCGTAATCAGGCAGGCCCCACCCCTGGCCATCACGGTTTCCACCACCTGGTGCACACATTCATCCACCGTTTCCACAGCTTGCACAATAGCGGGGTAAACTCCCGTGTGACCCACCATATCGCAATTGGCGAAATTACAGATCACTGCCCGGTGGCGTTCTTGCCGGATATCTCTAACCAGGCGTTCCCGCACTTCCCGCGCGCTCATTTCGGGCTGCAGGTCGTAAGTGGCCACGCGCGGGCTGGAGACCAGGATACGGTCTTCACCGGCAAAGGGCTCGTTGCGCAAACCGTTAAAGAAAAAGGTCACATGGGCGAACTTCTCTGTTTCCGCGATCCGCAACTGGGGAATATCGTGATGAGACAGCACCTCACCCAGGATATTTTTATGCGCCAGTTCCGGGAACGCCTCTTTGAAATTTCCATTGTCATAGTAATGAGTCATGGCCACAAAGTACAGATCTCTGCGCTGCACCGGGAATTCACTGAAATCCGGTTCCACCAGGGCACGAGTCAATTGGCGGGTACGATCAAAACGGAAATTGAAAAAAACCACAGCGTCCCCGTCTTTCAGCCCTGGGTAATCCGGCAGTACCCGCGGCCGAATGAACTCATCCGTTTCATTGTTTTTATACGCCCCGGATACGGCGTCTCTCCAGTCGGAAGCCGAAACGCCCCTGGCCTCGGTCACGGCCTCATATGCCAGTTTTGTGCGCTCCCAACGTGTGTCACGGTCCATAGCGTAGTAACGCCCCATTACGGTCGCGATTCGGCCCACGCCGATGCGTTCCATTCCCTGCTGCAGGAAATCAAGGTGTTGACGGGCGGATTTCGGCGGCGTATCCCGCCCGTCGGTGATGGCATGGATCCACACCCGGTCCAACCCTCTTTTTGCGCAGATCTCGAGGACAGCCAGGGCGTGACGGGTAACGGCATGAACGCCCTCTTCCTGGATTAGCCCCATCAGGTGGAGCCAGGTACCGTTGCGCCTGGCGGTCTCAACCGCGGAGATCAGTTCATCGTTGTCGTAAAAATCCCCGGACTCGATGGCCTGATCAATGCGCGTGAGACTCTGATACACCACACGGCCCGCACCGATATTCAGGTGTCCCACTTCGCTGTTTCCCTGATAACCCGGTGGCAGACCGACAGCTCGGCCCGAAGTTTCCAACAGACAGGTGGGATAACCGGCCTGATAATAATCGGAGTGAGGTGTCTGTGCGTTCAGGATGGCATTCCCCGGCCCGGGGGGGCCCCAACCCCAACCGTCACGGATAATCAGGCAAACAATGGGATACTTCATGGATCAGGCACCTCCAAGTAAGGAAAGTATACCATACCCATTAGCGTACCCGCGAAACACGGTGTTTGATATGTTGAAATCCTTTCTGCAGGAGTGTAAAGTAAAATCTTTGATCAGGATAGACGCTGCGGATCGGGAAAAGGCCCGGCGCCAATCATGCCGGAATGATAAACAATGGCAAAAAAGAAACCGCCTCGCAATAATGACGCCCCACGTCAAAACGACCTGACCGGTTCATTGCGCAGTCTGCCGGGATCGGAACTGGAACGCGCCCGGCTTTTTTTAAACATGGCAGGAGTCATGATACTGGCGTTGGACAATTCCGGCCGGGTCGCCATGATCAACCGCCGCGGCTGCGAAATATTGGGCGGGGAATCTGAACAGATCCTGGGAGTGAACTGGTTCGATCATTTTATTCCTGAACCGCGACGCGCCCAGGTTCAGCGTGTTTTTCAGGGCATCGTGTGGGAAAAACAGAAGAGCCACGAATACCTGGAAGGCCCTGTGCTCACCCTGCAAGGCGAACAGAGGCTGATTGCCTGGCACAACGCCGTCATCAGGGATGATTCCGGAGAAATCATCGGTACGCTTTCCTCCGGCGAGGACGTAACTGAAATTCGCAGGGCGGAAGAAGAATTGCGGGAAAGCCGGCAATTGTATCAGGCTTTCATTAACGCCAATCGTGACATGATCTTCGTGAAAGACGAACATTTCCGCTACCTGGTAGCCAACAACGCGTTGGTGGAATTCTTTAACCGTCCACTTGAGGATGTACTTGAGCGAACGGATTTCGAAATGATGGAAATTTCCGCGGCCAACAGGTGCCGGGAATCCGATCAGCGCGCCCTGAATACCAACGCGGTTGTGGTAACGGAAGAGAACGTAGGCCAGAGGATATTTGAAACCACCAAGTTCACTCTCATGCTGAAGGGCGATCGGGTGGGAATCGGTGGAATTATCCGGGATATCACTGAGCGTCGCCACGGCGAAGAAGAACGGGAACGCCTGCGTGAACAAATGGCCCTGGCTCAGAAGATGGAATCCGTGGGGCGCCTGGCAGGTGGTGTCGCGCATGATTTCAACAGCACGTTGAGCCGGATCATGCGACATGCCGAAACGGCATTGGAAACAATGGACCCAGCCGACCCCCTGCATACTGAACTCAAGGAAATCCGACGCTCCGCCCGACGCTCGGCCGACCTGACCCGTCAACTGCTGGCATTCGCCCGGAAACAAACGTCCATGCCCAGAAAACTGAATTTGAATGACACCGTCGGGGGTATGCTGCGCATGCTGGAACACTTGCTCGGCGATCATGTGCAATTGTGCTGGCAACCCGGCCAACAGGTGTGGCCGGTGCATATCGATCCCGCTCAGGTCGACCAGATCCTTACCAATCTGTGTATCAACGCCCGCGACGCGATTTCCGGGAAAGGCAGGGTCACCATCGAAACAAAAAACCTGGCCGTGGAAAACGAACAGTTGAACCTTCATGCCGGTTTTCTGCCTGGTGAATTCATCCGTCTTTCCGTCAGCGACAACGGCTGCGGCATGGACCGGGAAACCCTGGCCAAAGTGTTTGAACCCTTTTTTTCCACCAAAGAAACAAAGGCGACCCCTGGATTGGGTTTGTCTACGGTATATGGCATCGTGAAACAGAATGGGGGATTCATTCACGCATACAGCGAACCCGGGCGTGGTTCCGCCTTCCACATCAACCTGCCCCGCCATGTTGATCAGCCGTCTGCCATCAGGCCGACTCCCGTTCTGGAAACAGACAGTGAGAAAAGAGAAACCATCCTTGTGGTTGAAGATGAACCCGCTATATTAAAGCTGGGGCAACGCATGCTCCAGGAACTGGGCTATCACGTACTGACAGCCGGCACTCCGGAAAAAGCCATCCAGGTCTCCTCCGCCTGCTCCGGGCCGATAGACCTCCTGATTGTCGACATCATCCTGCCCGGCATGGACGGCTGCGAACTCGCTGCCGAGCTGATACGCCAACGCCCGGGCAGCAGAGTCCTTTTCATGTCCGGATACTCAGAGAATATCATTCACAAATACAGCGGTCTTGAGAACAAGTCCCGGTTCATCCAGAAACCTTTCACCATTCGTGAACTTGCCGCAAGCGTGCAGGAAGCCTTGAAAAACACAGACCCGAGAAGTTGAGAGAGTTGACGGTGGAAACCCAAGTGAAAAGTTGAAAAAGTGGCAGGAGCGAAAAATTTTTCGCCCCTACAGATTCACTTCTTACCTTTTCAACTTTCCAACTTTTCAACTTAAATCTAGTGAAATATTAACGTTTGCAAAAGAAAACCGTTTTGATTATAATTGCCGGGACTGCAATTTGAGAGAGGAGGTTGCATGAAACGCATTCTGAAACAAACCTTTGCGGTTGCCGGAGTCCTGCTTCTCAGCACGGGCCTGGCGGCCAACGGACTCAACCTGAACAGCGTCGGCTCCAAATCCATCGGGATGGGGGGCGCCTTTGTGGGCCTTGCGGACGATTACAGCGCCATTTTCTGGAATCCCGCCGGCATGATTCAACAGGAGGGACCGATTTTTTCGCTTTATGGCAGCGCCATTATGCCCAAAGGCACCTATGAATTCGCAATGGCAGGGATCAACACCGAGACGGAAAGCAAAGCCTACCCTTCGGGCGCAATCGGATACATCAAACCGCTTTCCGACAGAGTAGTCGTGGGCATCCTGGGCTACGTGCCCTCCGGTTCCGGGGCCACCTGGCCCGGCACCGACCTGGCTCCCCTGGCTTCCGGAATTGTTTTGGAATGGGAAAGCATGGTGGGCATCATCGCCTTGTCTCCGGCCGTGGCTGTGCGCGTGACCGACCAGTTAACCCTGGGAGCCGCCCTGAACATTTACTACGGGCTGCTGAAAATCAAGCGCCCGGGACTCGTGCAATACGAGGAAGACCTGACCGGCATGGCCGTGGGCGGAACCATCAGCGCCATGTTCCAACCCTCAGAGATGTTGAGTTTCGGCTTGACCTTTAAAACGCCCATCAGCGTGAAAATGAAAGGTGATGCCTCAATGAGCGGTGCCGGCATCCTGGGGCTTTCCGTTACTTCCGACGCGGAACGTTCCGCTGACTGGCCCATGTGGATCGGGTTCGGCGTGGCGATCAAACCCATGGACCGCCTCACCATCACCGCTGACCTGCAGTACACCGACTGGAAGAAACTGACGGATATCCCGGTCACATACGAGAATCTGGCCTGGCAGGCGGCCTTTGCCGAAGCCGGAAATTTCGAACTGCAGTGGGAGAGTAAAATCCAGTGGCGTTTCGGCATGGAGTACCGCCTGAACGACACCTGGGCCCTGCGCGCCGGATACTATTACGATCCCTCTCCGGGACCCCTGGAAACGGCCAATATCCTGTTGCCGCAATTTACCTACAACTGGGCGACTGCAGGCGTGGGTTACCACACGGATACAATCAGCCTGGACGCGGCCGTGGAGTTCGGCTTTGGAAAGGACCGGGAAGTTCCATTGGGCCTGAAACACGGCATGCCGGGAATCCATGGCATGTCCATGGTTGTACCCAATATCGCCTTTACCTACCGCTTCTGATCATTAAAGCCGGATAGCGGGGGAGACATCTTTTGTCTCCCCCGCGTCTAACCTGATTTGACTTCCCCTTCGGCTTGAAAAATTCTTCCTGATTGCGTAGCATGCAATCAGGAGGCAATCATGGAAGATCAGTTCAATATTCCCGCCGATGTACCCAATGACCGGATCAACGAGTATATCAACAACTACGACGATATCACTCTGGGTTCCGATCGCTTAATGTTGTTTGCCGGCGATCAGAAGATCGAACACCTGAACAAGGATTTCTTTGGCGATGGAATCGCCCCAGACGACAACGACCCCGAACACCTGTTCCGTATCGCCGACACTGCCGAGGTCGGGGTATTCGCCACACAGATGGGGCTGATCTCCGCTTATGGCGGAGATTACCCGGAAGTTCCATATTTGGTGAAATTGAATTCAAAAACCAACCTGGTAAAAACGGCCCAGCGAGATCCGGTTTCGCTTCAGATGGTGGACGTCGAACAGGTGATTACGTTCAAGCGGCGTTCCGGTCTCAATATCCTGGGTGTGGGTTACACCATCTACCTGGGCAGTGAATTCGAACACCTGATGCTGCGTGAGGCCGCCCAGGCGGTATTCCAGGCGCATCAGCACGGGTTGATTACCGTTCTGTGGATCTATCCCCGCGGCCAGGCGGTCAAAGACGAAAAACACCCGGATATCATCGCCGGAGCGACCGGCGTTGCCGCCACCCTGGGCGCGGACTTCGTCAAAGTGAATTACCCGAAACTGGAAGGACATGACTCCAAAGAGGTGTTCAAGCAGGCCACCCGCGCTGCCGGGCGCACAAAAGTCTTGTGTGCCGGGGGTTCCAGTATTGAACCCAGGGCGTTCCTGCAGATGTTGCACGACCAGATCTTTGTCTCGGGCGCAGCGGGCAACGCCACCGGGCGAAACATCCATCAGAAACCCCTGGATGAAGCCGTGCGTATGGCCAACGCCGTGACCGCCATCACGGTCTACGGCAAATCTGTTGAAGAGGCTTACGCGATTTATTCGGGCAGTTGATATAGCTGTTTTGCCGGCCTGGCGGCAGCCGGGTGGATTCGCCCCGGCTGCCGCGGCCGAATTGACAGCAACCCGACTTTCTGCTAGTATTGTCCGTTAATCCTGTCCCTTTTCCTGGAGGAAATTGAAATGGTCAAAGGAACCTATCTGTTTACATCTGAATCCGTAACCGAGGGGCATCCGGACAAGATCTGTGACCAGATCTCTGATGCCATCCTCGATGAATGCCTGCGCCAGGATCCCGAATCCCGGGTGGCGGTGGAATGTCTCACCAAGACGGGTATGGTGGTAGTGGCCGGAGAATTGACAACCTCCGGTTACATTCACATCCCTCAGATCGTGCGCAAGACTTTGAAAAACATCGGCTATACCCGCTCATCGTACGGTATCGACGCCGAGACCTGTGCCGTGCTGGTGCATCTGGAAGAACAATCCCCTGATATCGACAAGGGAGTGACTGCGACCAGTGAGCACGAGCAGGGCGCGGGTGACCAGGGCATGATGTTCGGCTTTGCCTGCCGTGAAAATCATGAGTACATGCCTTTGGCCATCCACCTCTCCCACAAATTGACCCAGCGCCTGGCCGAAGTACGCAAATCCAAAGAACTGGATTACCTGGGCCCGGACGGCAAATCCCAGGTGACCGTGGAGTACAGGGACGGGAAACCCTCCCGCGTAACCGCCGTAGTGATTTCCAACCAGCACGACGAAGGTA
Source organism: Candidatus Aminicenantota bacterium (assembly GCA_016926835.1). Classification (GTDB taxonomy): domain Bacteria; phylum Acidobacteriota; class Aminicenantia; order UBA2199; family UBA2199; genus UBA876. Next base: position 18,498 of record JAFGNX010000077.1, read on the forward strand.
TTATCCATGAGCGCATTGAAGCCGATATCATTGCCAAAGTGATCCGCCCCGTCTGTGGTGAATGGCTGAACGGAGATACACGTTTTTATGTCAACCCCACAGGCCAGTTTGTTCGCGGCGGCCCGTTTGCCGATGCCGGTCTAACCGGACGCAAAATCATTGTCGACACGTATGGCGGCATGGGACGCCACGGCGGTGGGGCGTTTTCCGGTAAAGACCCTTCAAAAGTGGACCGCTCTGCTGCTTACATGGCCCGCTATATCGCCAAAAACCTGGTGGCCGCAGAAGTCGCCGACAAGTGTGAAGTCCAATTGGCTTACGCCATCGGTGTTGCGGAGCCTGTTTCAGTTAATGTCAACTTCTTCGGCACCGGCAAAATGCCGGAAGAACGAGCGGTTGAGATCGTGCGCCAGGTATTCCCGCTGAAACCCGCCGAAATTCTGAGGGAATTGGACCTGAGACGACCCATTTACTTGGCAACAGCATCATATGGACACTTCGGCCGTGATTCCTTTCCCTGGGAGCAGATTAACCGCGTCGACCGCATCCGCGAGTTGGCCGGGTTCTAATCTGCGCACAAGCAAACGTCCAGCTGATTGAACTGTTGTTTACTATACGTAATGGATATGGTAAATAGATATCCATGAACAAGGGAACAATCCTCATCGCAGATGATGAGGAGGACATCCGCGAGTTGCTCGGGGATTTCATGAGTGGGGAGGGTTACCAATGCATCCTGGCAGCGGATGCGTTTGAAGCCCTGGAAAAGTTTCGCGCGACTCCCGGTATCGATTTGATCATGTCGGACATCCGCATGCCCGGCCGTACGGGCATCGAGTTGCTCGACGATGTCAAGAAGTTCGACGACGACGTCATGGTGGTGATGATCACCGCGGTCAAGGACGTGGAATCGGCGATTGCCGCCATGTCAAAAGGCGCTTATGACTATGTGTCCAAGCCCTTTAAACTCAATGAAGTTGCGGCCATCGCCGGTAAAGCCATTGAGAAGCGCCACCTGATCCTGGAGAACCGCGAGTACCAGCGGGAACTGGAACGCAAGGTTGAAGCGCGCACCATTGAGTTGCGTCACGCCCTGAAAGAACTGGACAAAACCTACAAATTCACTTTGAGCGCGTTGGTAACCGCCCTGGACACGCGGGATACGGAAACCCAGGGCCATTCCTTCCGGGTCATGAGTTATACCATGGAGCTGGCCCGGCGATTGGAAATGAAAAACCCTGAATTCCTCAAGGCCCTTGAATACGCGGCACTTCTGCACGATATCGGAAAAATCGGTATTCCGGATGCCATTCTGCGCAAGCCCGGCCGCCTTTCTCCGCTGGAATGGGAAATCATGAAAACCCATCCGGTGCTGGGATATGAAATTCTGTGCAAAATCAAATTTCTTGAAGAATCCGCCCAGATCGTGCTTCACCATCACGAACACTTTGACGGCAGCGGTTATCCGGATGGATTGCGCGGAAAGAAAATTCCAGTGGGATCACGGATATTCGCCGTTGCCGACGCATTTGATGCCATGACGACCAAGCGTCCCTACAGCGACGCTGTGACTTTCCAGGCCGCTCTGGACGATCTGCAGGAGAACAAAAACAGGCTTTTTGATCCCGTGGTGGTGGAAGCTTTTGTCAACGCCGGTCTGGAATTCTGGCAGAGAGAGCGGGAAACCTTTGACCGCCGCGTCAAGGCGGATCCGGATTTTTACCTGCGTTGACGCCACACCATGCACACTGCGTCTTCCCCGGGGTTGCGATAGTACTCTGAACGGAATCCTGTTTCAAAAAAACCGATTTTGCGGTACAGCTGTCGGGCTGCCGCATTGGAACGGCGAACTTCCAGGAACACTTCCCGGACTCCTTCAATTTGCACCATTTTCAGCATTTCCGCCAGCAAATGAGCGGCGAGGCCCTGTCTGCGCCGTTTCATCGGCACGGCCATGCGCAATATTTCAGCCTGCGGAGGCAGGCACCAGCACAAGAGAAAACCGCCGACTTCCTTGGCACTTTCAGCCACAATCAGGCGGGCGACGGGATTCGCAAGCTCGTCTCGATAATAATCCGCGCTCCAACCGTCGTGAAAACATGTGTTGTCGATGTGAGCAACCGCCGCCACGTCTTCGGGTTGAGCAGGACGAATAATCATTCCCGCGTCGCCGCTTCCGCATCGGGCGGGCGCAGGTAGAGAGGCTGGAGATCTTCCAGACGAGTGAGCGATTCGTTCCGGGCGTGACGGATAACCGAAATCCGACAGATTTCCGATGCCAGGAAAGAGGAGCGACCCCGGGAGCGAAACCCGGGGAACATGGCATTCAACTCCCGCCTGTACGCTGAAACACCGCTACCGGTAAAACGCAAATCCTGCCAACCCGCCAGAATATCCGTCAGATCTTCGATACCGACCAGTCGTGGAGAAAGGACCTCTTCGGCAAGGTCTTCGCCGCTGAAACGATATGCGGCCATGTACACTTCGCGACGTCGCGCATCAATCAGCGGGACGATGAGACGCCGGGACTGGCGCAATTTCCAGGCCAGCGCTTCAAGGGTGACCACGGGAACAACCGGCCGTGGATCCGAGAACAGCAAACCTTTCAGCGTAGTGAGACCGATACGCAACCCGGTAAACAAACCGGGGCCGATACCCACTCCGAAAAGATCGATATCGGGCACCGCCACACCGACACTTTTCAGCATGAAAGAAATCGCGGGGACCAGGGTTGCCGACAACTCGTCGCGGGTGATAAAGTTGTATTCGATGACGAGCTGGTCGTCGCGGACCAGGGCGATCGACGCGTGGCGTGAAGTGGTATCCAATCCGACGACCAGGCTCACAGTCGCTTCTCCATGGTGATCACCGAGCCCTCGGCCGTGGATTTAAAACTCAATGAATCCATGTAGTTCTGCATGAGTAGCATTCCACGGCCACTCGGACTGAGAATATCCTTGTTTTCCGCTTCACGTGCAAGGCGCTCGAAATCCACGTCCTCGGGATTCTCATCTTGAATGCGAATACGAAGATACTCACTGTTCCAGGAGAAACAAACACTTACCCGCTTGTTCGGATCAGAGCGGTTGCCGTGAACAATGGCGTTGTTGATGACTTCGCGCAGCGCGATCTCAATCTGAAAGAACCGCTCGTCACTGATCTGGAGCAGGTTCCCGAGATACTCCATTACCAGAACAGAAAACTCGGTGAATTTCAGGTTGCTGGAAAAATTCAGAATAACCGAGTCGGGCGGCCTTGACATTTGCGGTAATTATAACAGATTGACAGCATGATTTCCAAAATGCGACCTTGGGCGCCCGGCTCTGCCTGTGCTATAATTCACGCATGCCGGATCGCGCGCTGACACCCATGCTGCGGCAATACCTGGCGATCAAGAAAGAGTACCCGGATGCCATCCTCTTTTTCCGCATGGGTGATTTCTACGAGATGTTTTTTGAAGACGCCCGAATCGCGGCGCCATTGCTGGAAGTCGTGCTTACCACCCGCGATAAAAAAAAGGTCAACGCCGTCCCCATGTGCGGAGTGCCTTACCACGCCTTGGATGGTTACGCCCGCAAGTTGCTCAATCGCGGTTACAAGGTAGCCGTTTGCGAGCAGGTCGAAGACCCAGCGGTTGCGCAAGGCATCGTGCGGCGGGAAGTAACGCGTGTGCTGACGCCGGGAACGGCTCTGGAGATGGACACCGGAGACAGCGAAAACAGGTTGGTAGCCTCGTTTTTCCGGGATGACATCCATGGCGCTCTGGCTACGACGGATATCGCGGCAGGAGAATTCGAAGTCAGAAGTGTCGACTGCAAAGACTTGCAGTCCCTGGCAGATGAACTCTACCGCAAAGCTCCCAATGAAGTGATCATTGCCGAAAACAACGAAACAGACTGGAATGAACTGAAACGCCGTGTTCCCGAATTGGCCCATATTCCGGTAACGAGAATGGCCCCACATGAATACCACCATGGAGAGAACACGGCGCGCCTGACTGCCCAGTTGCGGGTTGAGAGCATTGAAGGCCTGGGTCTATCCGGATTTGACGCGGCAATATGCGCCGCGGGAGTACTGATCAAATACCTGCAGTCCGTGCGCAAGACGGCGGTACTAAACATCACTTCTCTTGGGTTTGTGCCCCTGGCTTCTCACCTGATCCTGGATGCCGTGGCTTATCGAAATCTGGAGATTCTGAAAAACCTTCGCACCCAGACAACCCGCGGCAGTTTGCTGTGGGCCCTGGACCTTACGGTTACGCCAATGGGAAAACGCCTGCTGCGCAACTGGCTTTCCTATCCCCTGTTAGATACGGAGTCCATCGACCGGCGCCTGGATGGAGTTGAAGCCTGTGCGGGCGACTTGATCACGCGTACGGAAATCCGCCGGGTTTTAAAGGATAGCGGAGATCTTGCCCGCTTGAATTCACGGATCTCACTGAACGTGGCCCAGCCTCATCACCTGATCAAACTGGCGGAGGTGTTGCGCCGCATACCGGAACTGCGTGACCTCATGAATGTGTTCCGGACAACGATTCTCAATGATATCCGCTCCGGCCTGGACGCCCTGGAGCCGATTGTGGCCCTGATCGATTCTGCCATTGACAGTGACCCCGCGCCGAACCTGATTGAGGGACGAGTCATCCGCCCGGGATATCACAAGGAACTGGACGAATTGCGGGAAACCAGTCGCAACGCGCGCGAAATCATCGCCGCCATGGAAAAGGAAGAACGCGAAAAAACCGGAATTCCTTCCTTGAAAATTAAATACAACAGGGTTTTCGGTTATTTCATCGAGGTCACAAAGACCCACCTGGCCCTGGTCCCGGAGAACTATGTACGCAAACAGACCCTGGTCAATGCCGAACGCTTCATCCACGCTGAGCTCAAGGCCTTGGAAGATCGGATCCTGCGGGCCGAAGAAAAAAGCATCCAGTTAGAGAAAGAACTGTTCGCCGAAATCGTATCGCGAATCCAGAACCACGCCACAGTTCTGGCCGGAAACTCGGAGCTGATGGGTCAACTCGACGTATTAACGGCCGCTGCGGAATTGGCGCGGCGTCGAAACTACGTGCGCCCCGTAGTGGGCAATCATTCTCGCATCCACATCCAGGGCGGCCGGCATCCTGTGGTGGAAACCAATCCCGAGTTGAACTTTGTTCCCAACGACACAAAAATGAGCGGGAGCGAGGAACAGATACTGGTGCTCACCGGTCCGAACATGGGAGGGAAATCCACTTACCTTCGCCAGAACGCTTTGATCGTCATTATGGCCCAGGCCGGCCTGTTCGTCCCAGCCGATAGTGCGGAGATCGGAATATGTGACCGTATCTTTACCCGTATCGGGGCCTCGGATTCGTTAATGGAAGGCAAATCCACTTTCATGGTCGAAATGATCGAGACCGCTGTCATACTCAACAACGCCACGGCCCGTTCCCTGATTCTGCTCGACGAGATCGGCCGCGGCACATCGACTTATGACGGGCTTTCCATTGCCTGGGCGGTGATCGAAACCCTGCATGAATCACCACCACGCCCCAGAACCCTCTTTGCCACGCATTATCACGAGCTGACTGCGCTGGCTCACATATTCGAAGGAGTACGCAACTACCATATCACGGTACGGGAATGGCAAGACAAGGTTGTGTTCCTTCACAAAGTATCGCCGGGGGCGACGGACCAGAGTTTCGGCATCCATGTTGCGCGGATCGCCGGCATCCCGGATACCGTCATTGAACGCGCGAAAGAAGTCCTGTTGAATCTGGAAAAAAAAGAACTCAATCGCCTGGTCACCGAGCGCATCTCCGGCCGGATCAAGGAAATCCGGCTGCAAAGCGGCAACCTTTTCCCGGATTCAGCGGTGATGAAAGCCTGGGACGACATCCGCGGCCGGCTGAAAACGATCGATATCTCCACCATTACCCCTTTGCAGGCCATGCATCTGCTGAATGAGCTCAAATCCCGCAGTGAAAAGCTGGAATAGCAATCATTCGGCCGGAGTATGCACACACAATCCTCCCTTACTCCAGGCTGGAAAAGCATTCCGGATAAAGCGCCGAGCACCCGAAAATTCCGGGTCGCCCTTGCGGTGAAAAAATTTCCGGCGGACCGTTACCGGCCCGCCGGCTGTTTATCCCAACCTGTGTTTCCCACAAGGATTGTCACGAAATGGCGTAGATGGTTTTAGTAACAAGGCATGCGACCGGAATCCTGTGAAAGCATAGCAGCGCTATGGCTGAGAAAAATGACCGAGCATAACGCCGCCAATGCGGCCATATCCGCCATTGCAGCAGATCGTTGTGAGAAATGCAGGTTAATAGCGGTAGTGGTTCGGTTTGTAAGGACCGTTCACATCCACGCCCAGGTATTCCGCCTGCTCAGGGGTCAATCGCGTGAGTAGCGCGCCCAGCCTCTGCAGGTGCAGGCGTGCCACTTCTTCATCCAGGTACTTGGGCAGTACATACACCTTTTTTTCATGACTTTCACCGGCCAGCTTGATCTGAGCCAGGGTCTGGTTGGTGAAGCTGGAACTCATCACGAAACTGGGGTGGCCGGTGGCACAGCCCAGATTCACCAGGCGCCCCTCAGCCAGAACAATGATTGACCGGCCGGAAGCAAGCGTCCACTGATCAACCTGGGGTTTGATATTGCGACGACGACAGTGGGTACTTTTTCCCAGGTAATCCATCTCGATCTCGTTGTCAAAGTGTCCGATGTTGCATACAATGGCACCCTCTTTCATCTGTTCCATGTGGGCGCCGGTCAGTACCTTGTAGTTGCCCGTAGCCGTCACAAAGATATCCATGTCCGCCACCACGTCATCGGTGCGTACAACCGGGTATCCTTCCATGGCGGCCTGCAAGGCACAAATGGGATCGATTTCCGATACAAAAACACGCGCGCCGTAGGCCTTCAGGGATTGGGCGCTTCCTTTGCCGACATCGCCGAAACCCAGCACCAAAGCCTTTTTCCCGGCCAGCATGACGTCGGTGGCCCGTTTGATGCCGTCACTCAGAGACTCGCGACAACCGTAGAGGTTGTCGAACTTGGATTTTGTCACCGAGTCGTTGACATTGATGGCGGGAAACAACAGTTGGCCTTCACGCTCCAGTTGATACAAGCGGTTTACCCCGGTCGTGGTTTCTTCAGATACCCCGCGGATATTGGCTGCCACCTTTTGCCAGCGTTCCGGATCAGCCTGATACGCCCGGAACAGGCGCCGGATAAGCACCTGAAAGTCCGCATGATCATAGGTCTTTTCCAGGCGGGACGGGTCTTTTTCACCGCGCACGCCTTCATGGACAAACAAGGTGGCGTCACCGCCGTCGTCAACAATCAGGTCGGGACCGCTGCCATCCGGCCACGTCAGGGCCTGCTCAATGCACCACCAGTATTCGTCCAGGGTTTCTCCTTTCCAGGCGAACACGGCGGCTTTGCCGTCGGCGGCAATGGCGGCCGCGGCATGGTCCTGAGTGGAAAAAATGTTGCAGGAAGCCCAGCGCACATTCGCCCCCAACTCAACCAGGGTCTCGATCAGCATGGCGGTTTGAATGGTCATGTGCAGACTGCCGGTGATTTTCAGACCCGCAAGGGGTTTATCCGGCCCGTATTTTTCCCGCACCGCCATCAGCCCGGGCATTTCCCCTTCCGCCAGTTCCATTTCCTTGCGGCCCCATTCAGCCAGAGAAATATCCGCAACGCGGTATTTCAAATTAAGATCCAGTTCCAGAAAACTCATACTTGCCTCCAAATTGATTTTTATGACATATCTATCTTTGTGGCCTGAAGAAAAAATCCTTCCAGCCCCTTTTGCAACCCAATGGTCTTCAGGCTTCCGCTTGAAAAGCCGCTTTGCCGTAACCAGGCATGGATCTGTTCGCGGTCAAAACCCAGCCAGCGGTCTCCATACCGCTGCCGCATCTCTTCTCGGTCATGACGCAGAAAGTCCACGATCAGAAAAGGGGCCTGTGGTTTCAACACGCGATGGGCTTCGCGAAACACCTCAACCGGCTCTTCCAAATGATGCAACACCATGTGAATGATTGCCAGATCGGCCTCCCCATCCCGCAGGGGAAGGTGCCGCAAGCCTCCGATGCGCAAGTCCACCGCGCCTTTTTGAGATTGAAAACGGCGATGGGCACTTTCAAGCATGCGGGGTGAATTGTCTACGCCGATGACCCGGCGGCATCGCCGCAACAGCAGGGGGACCAGATCTCCCGCTCCGCAACCCAGGTCCACTCCCGTATCCACGGATGGAATGGTGTTTAAAATCAACGATGCAAGATCGAGATCACCGAAAATTTCATGACGCAATGCATCCCAGTCTTCGGCGATATTGTCAAAAAAACGCGTGGTTTCAGACTCCCGCTGTGTGACAACACGTTGTGCGGCCTCAAGATCCGCCTGATTCTCAGGAGTATCTTTCAAGAACGAGCGCACCGCCTTCAGAAACGTTCCGCCTTCTCCATCTCGGGCTGCGGAATAAAAAGTCCACAGGCCCTGACGACGATGGGTCACCAGTCCGCCAACGGCCAACAAGCGCAAATGGTGGGAAACCCGGGACTGACCGGTCCGCAGAACGGCAACCAGTTCGTTGACATTCAGCTCCATGTGAAGCAGGAGATGGATGATGCGCAGGCGCATGGGGTCTGACAACGCCTTGAAACGGGAAACGATTGACATAAGAACAACATATCACGATATGTTGATATAGTCAAGTGGTTGGCTTGACCCGGAATGTCCGGCCGTCTATAATCTCAATATGGATGTGCGCAGGCGAATCAATGAGCTTTCCCGCCTGCTGCTCCACCATCAACACCTCTATTATGTGCTGTCCCGCCCGGAAATCACCGACCTGGAATACGACCGCTTGTTGCAAGAACTGGCCGAACTGGAAAAACGCTACCCGCAATGGGCGTCAATCAACTCCCCGACGCGGCGTGTGGGCTCGGACCTGGATAACAGCCTGGAAGAGCACCCTCACACAGTTGAGGTTCTCAGCCTGGATAAAGAATACATCACCGCCGAAGTCGTTGATTGGATGGGCAAACTTGCCGATCGCCACGGTGATTCAACCGGATTCGTGGTGGAAGAAAAACTCGACGGCGCATCGGTTGTACTCTATTACCGCAACGGAGAATTGGAACGTGCATTGACTCGCGGTGACGGCAACACCGGCAATGATGTCACCGCCAACGTGCGCACAATCCCTTCCGTGCCCCTGATACTGGGATCCGCCCAGGACCTGGTGGTACGCGGCGAGGTGTTTATGCACCGCGATGACTTCCAGACCTTTAATCAGGCGCTAGAAAACCGTTATACCAGCCCCCGTAATCTGGCCGCGGGAACACTGCGACAGCTGAAGTCATCCCAGGTCGCCCGGGTACCATTGCGCTTCAACGGCTATGAAGCGTGGATGGACGCCGGCAAATTTGCCTGGAGTCCGGAAGGAACTTCCCTGAGCCTGGAAACCGACCATGTGGCGCGCTTGTCTTACCTGCAAACGGCCGGGTTCCGCATGAAAGGTCATGCCGGCTTCTTTTGTCGTGATGCCGGGCGTTGCCGGGAAGTTTCCCAACGCCTTCCGGAACTCACGGTCGGAACGCCAGCTGATCTGGAATCTTTTGTGAACCAGGCTCGTGACCGCCGCGGCAGGCTGAATTACGAAATCGATGGACTCGTGATCAAAATCAATGAAATCCCCTTGCGGGAAAGCCTCGGAGCCACTGCCCATCATCCCCGCTGGGCTGTTGCTTTCAAATTCGACGCACCCGAAGCCGAAACCCGGCTGTCAGGAATTCAGATTCAAGTCGGCCGCAACGGCAGGGTGACGCCGGTTGCGGAACTGGAGCCGGTCACGGTCGGGGGCAGCACGGTTTCCAGGGCCACGCTGCACAATCAGGAGTACATAAACGCTCTTGAACTGCGCGTCGGCGATCTGGTACAGATTTCGCGCCGTGGCGATGTGATTCCCGCCGTGGAAAAAGTGGTGGAACCGGCGGGCGACGGCGGAACGGTTTTTCACCTGCCGAACCATTGCCCCTTTTGCGGCTCAGGTCTGGTCCGTCAAGGTGCCCATCATTTCTGTCCCAACCGCAATTGTCCGGAGCGGCAACGTCGGGCCCTGATCCATTTTACCGGCCGCGGCCAGATGGACATCGAAAGCCTGGGCGAAAAAACCATCCATTTTCTGTACGAACGGGGTCTGGTACGGCGCATTCCCGACATCTACACATTTGATCCGGATCAACTGAGCGGTGAACCGGGATTCAAGCAGCGAAAAATCGCCGCCATCCGTGAAGGCGTGGAAGCCAGTCGCAACCGCCCCTTTTCCCGGGTACTGGTTGCATTGGGGATTGAGGGCATCGGCAATGCTGCAGTCCGGTTACTGATCGAGAACGGCTTTGATTCCATGCAAAAGCTGATTGACACGGCCGCGCGAGGGGACCCGGGGTCATTTGCCGCGATTCACGGGTTTGGAGAAACCACCGCCGGCGCCCTGGTGAACTACTTCCAGGACAACCAAAATCTGAGCATGATCCGTGAACTGGAAGCCTGCGGCTTGCAAATGCAGGCACAAAATGAAACCGGTGCAAGCGATCGCTCTCTGGAAAACACCGTATGGATCATCACCGGCTCTTTCAACCACTTTTCCCCGCGTTCCCGCGCCGAGAAAGAGATCATTCAGCGCGGAGGCCGGATCGCTTCATCCGTCACCCATAGCACCACACACCTGCTGAAAGGTGAATCCCCCGGCTCCAAACTGAAAAAGGCCGTTGAGACCGGATTAATTATCGTGGACGAAGACCGGTTTCTCGACATGCTGAGCACAAAATGACACCAACCCGCATGATTCTCCGGAATGACCTGGACCAATGGCTGCGCCGTTTCTACCAAGCAGATGATTTTGAGGACTACTGTCACAACGGCCTCCAGGTTGAAGGCCGGCGTGAAATCAGGCGCGTCGTTCTTGGCGTTTCGCTGAACGGACAGTTACTGGAAGCCGCCGTGAGCCACAAGGCCGATGCCATTATCGTGCATCACGGTTTTTTCGGCCGGGACTTGTTCCGCCTGACCGGGGTACGGCAACGCTGGGTCGCCACACTGCTCAAACATGGGATCTCGCTGTTCGGCATCCACCTTCCCATGGACGCCCATCCCCTGTTGGGGCACAACGCCCTGATGACCGAGTGGATGGGCGGCAGCTCTCCTGAACCACTGGGTCCGGGATTCCTGTCCGAAAACGTTGAGGGGGCATCCCTAGATCAACTGCTGGACCGCCTGTCAGAACACTTTCTCGGCCTGGATGCGGAATACATTGCGGCGGCGGGTCATGACGAACGGGGATTCCGGCTGGAACAACGTCACGGTTTTCAGGTCCTGGCCAACGGCCCGGATGTGCCCCTTCGCCTGGCGGTGGTTTCCGGCGGTTCCGCCGATTTGTACGAAAGCGCCGTTTCCCTGGGAGCGGATGCTTTTTTCTGCGGGGAGATCAAGGAACCCACACCCGCCTTGTCCCGTGAGACCCGAACCCACTTCATCAACCTGGGTCATTACCGCTCGGAAACACCCGGTATCCAGGCCCTGCGAGACAAGCTGATTGCCACATTGCAACTGGATGCCCAATTCGTGGACGTACCCAATCCTGTTTAAATATCACCGAATGAGGAGAACGGCCATGACTATGTTAAAGATGACCTGGACAAAGCTGTCACTCATTGCCGTCATAATGGCGGGAATCACTTCTTTCATGGAGGCCCGGCACTTTTTGTGGTCCGTAACCGGCACAGAGGGATCAGGGTACATCATGGGATCAATTCATCTGTTAAAAAAAGAATATTTCCCGTTGCCGGACGCCATCCGCAACGCCTTCGCCGAATGCGGCGCCCTGGCAGTGGAAGCCGATATCTCCGCGGATAAAGTGGCCGAAGCCGCTCTGATACAGATGCAAAAAGGCATGTACGATGAAGATGACAGCCTGAAAAACCATGTTTCCACGGAAACCTGGCAATTGGCCGAGCGCAAGTTGAGTGAATTGGGCATGGATATCAAGGGCTTCGCTCGTTTCAAACCCTGGATGCTGGCCCTTACCATTGTCAGCATGGAGATGATGCGTATGGGGTTCGATCCGCGCTGGGGTGTGGATCGATACTTTCTGGAAACCGCGCCGGACGATATGGAAATTTTAGAACTCGAGGGGCTGGAATCTCAAATGGAACTGTTCAACGGTTTCTCTGACGCCATGAGTGAACGCTTCCTGTTTTTCAACATTCAGGAATCGGAAAATGCCCGCAAACAGGTTGAGGACATGGTAAGCGCCTGGTTCACCGGTGACATCGACGCCATGGAATCCCTGCTGACCCGCAGCATCCAGGAACACCCCGAGCTGACCGGCCTGTATGAAGTGATTGTGTATCAACGCAACCAGTCCATGACGGAACGCATCCTGGAACTGTTTTCACCGCAACGAAAACTGTTTGTGGTTGTGGGTGCCGCGCATCTGGTGGGGGAAAAAGGCATTATCGCCCGGTTGCGTGGCCAGGGATATCGTGTGCGGCAGCTTTGATCGAAACAGATTTGCGCTTCCTCCCAACCTTGGCCTATAATCACCTGGAGGAACCGGTTTTTCATTCTTCTACACCATGTTGACACTTCGCCGGATATCTTTTTCCATTGCAAACCGCACCCTGTTGCACCAGCTCGACTGGACGGTGATGCCGGGACAGCGGCTGGCCCTGGTGGGCGCCAATGGAACGGGCAAAACCACGTTGCTGCGCATCATGGCATCCGAACTGGAGCCCGACTCCGGAGAAGTCGTCAAATCGCGCCATTACCGCGTGGCTCACCTGCCGCAGGAAACCGTTGCACGGTGCGAAGGAAGCCTGATGCATTCGGTTCTGAGCGGACGTGCCGATATTCTCCAACTGGAAGCCCGGCTCGAGGCATTGCGCGCTGATCCGCCGCCGGAAGATTCAAATTATTCTCAATGGTTGAAGCGGGTGGAAAACCTGGAGACCCGGTATTCCAGCAGCAAGGGCTATGAACTTGAAAACCGCGCCCGGCGCATCCTGTCCGGCCTGGGATTCCAACGTTCACAGGAAAAGCTCCCTTTATCCCATTTCAGCGGAGGATGGCGCATGCGCGCCCTGCTGGCGCGCCTGCTTCTGGCCGAGCCGGACCTTTTGCTGCTGGACGAACCCACGAACCATCTCGACCTGCCTTCACTGGAGTGGCTGGAACGATTCCTGCTGGCTTTTGGCGGCAGCATGGTCATGGTTTCACATGATCGTTTTTTTATCGACCGCCTGGCCCAGGAGATTGTGGAGTTGGAAAACGGGTATCTGAGGCATTATCCGGGCCGTTACCGCACGTTTCTAAAGATGCGGGCGCAGCAACACGAACAGGCGGAACAGTTGCGGCGGCAACAAAAGGCGGAACGCCGCCGTCAGGAACAATTCATTGAGCGCTTCCGCTACAAGGCCACCAAAGCCAGGCAGGTTCAGAGCCGCATCAAACAACTGGAAAAAATGGAAACCGCCAAACCCGCTTCCACTCCGGACCCGAAAATCGATTTCCGTCTGACCCCGGCGCAAGCATCCTTCCGGGACGTGTTACGCCTCCAAAAACTGGGATTCGCCTACTCACCCGGGCAATGGGTACTCCGGGGCATCGACCTTGAGGTCAAACGCCAGGACAAAATCTGCTTGGTGGGGAAAAACGGAGCGGGGAAAACCACCCTGACCCGGTTGATCAACCGCGAGTTCGCCCCGGTGGAGGGAACACTGACCCTTGGCCATCGAACCGTTGTCGGGTACTATGCGCAACACCAGGTGGATGCCCTGAACCTGGATCACCAGGTCATACGTGAAGTCAGTGATGCCGCCCCGCCGGCGCGGATCCCGGAAGTGCGATCCATCCTGGGACTCTTCGGATTCCATGGCAACGACGCATTCAAATCGATCCGGGTTTTGAGCGGCGGAGAAAAAGCAAGGGTATCCCTGGCCCGGATCCTGGTATCCGGTGCCAATTTTTTGATCATGGACGAACCCACCAACCACCTGGACAGCCATGCCCGGGATGCGTTGGAAAAAGCGCTTTGCGCTTACGAAGGCACCATTATGCTGGTGTCCCACGATCGCTACTTTCTGGATGGAATCGTGAACCGGGTGGTTGAGATCCGGGATGGGCGCCTGCATGAATACCTGGGTAACTACTCCGAATACCTGGAAAAGCGAGACGAACCCGTGAGCGAAACCAGTTCCTTGGAAACCCGCGAATGCGGGGAAACCCGCCGCAGCGAGCGGCGGCGACAAGCCCTTGCGCGCCAGGCCGTCAGCGAAGAACGGGGGCGCCTTGGCGAAAAGATCCGGGAGCTTGAGGACCGGATCGAAATCCTGGAGCAACGGCGAGATGATTTTGAGACCCAGTTGGCCCATCCGGGAACCTATGACAACAGCGATAAAGTCGTCACCCTGCAAAAAGAGTATGCCCGGGTAGTGGAACAACTGGAAACCGCGATCGCGGAGTGGGAGTCATCTCACAATGAATTGGACGAATTGCTGCGGGACCTGTCAACGGCATCCTCAGAGGAAACCGCCACATGACCGGATACGGAGTCGCCCGCAGATTAGATCGTTTGTACGCATCAGCGGTGGTTCACCAACTGGAAAAGCATGACCGCCTGGTGGTGATCAGCGATTTGCATATGGGAGATGGCGGCAGATTAGACGATTTCAGTCACAACGGCCCCCTGCTGGAAAACGCCCTGAAACACTACTATCTGCCCGAGGGATTTCATTTGCTTTTGAACGGAGACATCGAAGAACTGCAGCGGTTCTCCATGGACCGCGTACGGGCTCGCTGGCGCGAGTTGATTCATGTTTTTAGCGAATTTGAGTCTCTGAACAGATTGACCCGCTTGATTGGCAATCACGACATGTCGCCGGCTTCCCTGGGTCCGGGAATGCGCGAACCCGGACATGCCGTTCGCCTGCGTACCGCATCCGGAGAGATTCTGGTTTTTCATGGGCATCAGGCTGCGCTCTACGGGCCGCTTTTCAATCGCATTCTGGGATGGTTTCTGCGCTGGATTGCCTCACCCCTGGGCATTCGCAATTACACCGTGGCCTTTAACAGTCGTCGCAAATACCGCTACGAAAAACGGATTTACCGTTTTGCCCGCAGCAATCGCATCATGACCATCGTCGGACATACCCACCGCCCTTTGTTCGAGTCGATGTCCCGACTGGACACCTTGAAAATGCAGATTGAATCCGCTTGCCGCCGCTTGGCCCGCAAACCCGACTCGCGGTTGGCCGCCGACATCCGCGACATGAAAAGTGAATTCTTCGAGCTGACACACTCCCGGAAAAAATACGCAGGGCAAAGCATGTTGTATCACCAGGGCCTTCTGGTCCCCTGCCTGTTCAATTCGGGAAGCGCAATCGCGCCCGGAGGCGTCACTGCACTGGAAATCGACCGGGGCACAGCCAACTTGAGCCTCTGGTTTCA
>JAFGNX010000078.1 GCA_016926835.1 Candidatus Aminicenantota bacterium
CTGAGAGTACAGGGCAATGTGCTCCCTGGGGCACGTACATCAACCACCGTATTCATGCCCATCATGACGGCGAGTGGCTCTTTTTCAATCGTATCCTTCAGAACCGGGTAAAGGTCGGTCCGTTTCCATTGCCCCTCCCGGCGAACCCGGATCGTCACCTGTTGGGGAGAAGAAGCGAATACAGCCAACCAGCCGATTCCCGGTGGATCGAGCAATTCATGGATCAACTGCTCCAACCGGGTTTCCCCGATCCCGGGCTTTGCCAGAAACTGCAGGGAATCGAGTATTTGCCGGGAAGGCGGGGGGCCGTTATCGGCCACGCACACACACCCCGGCGCCAATTCGACTCGTATTCGGCGTGCCCCGCGTTTAA
The DNA here is from genome assembly GCA_016926835.1 of Candidatus Aminicenantota bacterium. Taxonomy (GTDB): domain Bacteria; phylum Acidobacteriota; class Aminicenantia; order UBA2199; family UBA2199; genus UBA876. The sequence goes on from JAFGNX010000078.1 coordinate 374, forward strand.
TGCCCCCGCGGATCAAATCCAGAATAAAGCCGCCCGGATGATGATAGTGAAAATCCGCTAATTTCCGCATGTGGGCCCGGGCGTCTACGCTGAACCATCCCCGGCTGGTCATGGCCGCTCTTTCAGCACCCGGCGCGCCAGGATGGATGGGACCTCGAACGCGTGCCCGAACAGTACCGGTGCTTCCGTCAGGGACTCGGCAATCAATGCCAGGATGGTTTCTTTCTGATGCCGGCTTGCCCTGCCGGCCGCCTTGATATAAGCGGGGTGGCGGAGTGAGATGGCCAGTACCGGCCTGCGCCAGAAACGCGGGAGTTTTCTCCCCAACAAAGAGATATCGATCCATTGGGGCGGGAGGGCTTCAGCTTTGTTGGTTATACCCACCCGCCATCCCCGGTATTTCATTTTTTCCCCCAGAACAGTCAGTTGGTCCAGTAACAGGTCTTTTTCCCGGTCATTCGGCATGACGGCTCTGATGCCGGCTTTGGCGATGGGATCCAGATCCACGATACCGTAAATCAACCGGTATAAATGGCGGAAGTGGGGGCTACCGGAATCCAGTATGATCCGGCAACGATGCGCCAAGGGATTTTCCGGTGAAGCGCAGAACAGGCCCTTGCCTTGAATCCTTGACAGCGCGCGCCTCAGGGAGAGCCGGCGGCCGTTCATGAGGGGCAGAACGGCTGAACTCCACAGGCTGCTTCGGGAACCCCAGCGCCCGGGGTAGAGCAAAGCACCCAGCACCAGGCGGGACAAAACCGCGTCCTTTTCAGGATCGCGCGTGATTCGCCGTCTGCGCCTCATCCATACGATCGCCGCAATTGTGATTAACGATACCAGGCCACCTGTTATGGGGATCCAGTCCGGCGGCGCATCCGGACCTGAACCCAGCGGGGCGGGCTTGGCCGAGTCTGCCGGGCCGGCTGAAGGCGGAATGGACAAGTCCAAATAATGCCAGGATTGATGGTGATATTCAATCCAGGCATGTAGACGGGGAGCCAGGCGGCCGTTGGTTCCGACCCAGCCGATACCCATGCGTGCGGGAATACCCACATGTCTGAGCAGGAGGACCGCGAATCCGTTGATCACATCGCAATCACCCCGGCGGATCGCCAGTACGCGCCGGGTCCAATCCCCTGCTTTCAGTCGGAGGAAGCGGCGCGCGGTGTCCGCGGCCGGTTGCGGGGTCAATTTCCGGGCGACAAAATCCTTTACCTGTGTGACCCGCTGCGCAATGGAGAGATTGCGGACTTTTTCGCTGAGTTCACGTATTTCCGCAGGCCATTGCTTGCGAGGCGGAAGCGATTGGAGGCGTCGCCTATGTTCCGGGTTCAAGAGATTTTCCTGTTTAGCGGGAAAACACGAATAACTGAGAATTCCACTGCTTCCGGGAGGCAGATCGATCAGGCGGGCGCCTGAGTCACCTCGTAATTCGGCACGCAACGGATGACCTTCCCAGCGCAGGCTGGAAGGATCGATTTCGTATCCGGACGGGTAAGGCAGCAAGCTGTCCGGCGCGGCGGTTATTTCGAGACGTACGTGAATCGATTCTTCTGCGCGGCCGATTCCCTTAACCGTCTCTGGAACTCCGGGACGATACACAAACCCGCGTTGTGAATCAAAACTTTCGGCACTGAAAAGTCGAAAATACAGGTTTTTTCCAGGAGAATAAATCAGATCCGGAGCGGCACCGGCAACGCCGTCATCCACCGTGGTGCGGGTATAGCGGATCTCTTTGCGGGTAAGTTGTTCCAGGGTGGCTGCGTTTCCAGGATTTAGCCAATGTCTCAGCAGAAAGATTTCAACCGGAATCAGCAACATCAGGATCAAACCGGCTTTGAGCCAGGTGCGCCCCCGCAGAAAAAAAGTCATGGTTTCCAGGCCGTCCCGAATCCGTCCGGCCAGGCTTCTTTTCCCGCCCTGGTCCAGGATACGGGAAAACAATCGCATGATTTCACGCTCGCCCCTGCGGCGCAATCGGGTCAAGCGGGTGTCGCGCAGCAAGTGGCGTCGGGACAGGTCGACCTGGATATCCGGGCACTCCATCCAGATTACCGGGTACAACCCATGGGCCGATATTTGCGGTGACGACGGACGTTCTCCGTCTCCGGTGATTTCGGCGATTGAGGTTCCCCGCCATACGGGCAATCCCCCGCTGAATATCCTGATTTCGGGGTTTTCCCCCAGGGCGGCGCCGCCACTGATGCGGCGATTTCGGAAGGAGTGACCGAAGGATCCTGGTGGACGCAGTGGGCGGGATATCAGTTGCCCGTTTACCGTGACGGGTAAGATGCGGTGAGCGGGGCGGCAACGCATCAGGTGGCGGCAATAGCGGGAAGCGCCTAGTTTTACCGCGTCCTGAAAAGAAGCCTCGTTCCGGAACGCGGCCGGCCGTTGCAGTACGATGAGAGTGCCGGACTCCAGTCGTGCAGGCGGGAGTTCCTCTACATGAAATTCCGCGTCTACTTCCACGGCCCAGCTTTGGTTTTTGTGACGGGAAAAGATACGCAGCAGAACGGGTCCGAATCGCCAGACCGACCAGAACCCGATTCCGAAACGTCCGGCCGCCCTGGAAGTGTTTTCTTTGGAAGACGCGTAAAATCGAAACAGGTAATCCCTGGCGGTTTGGCGGGTCATGCCGCAGCCGTTGTCGCGAAACTCCAGACATTCCCGTCCAAGGTCGTTCCGGAAGGCCCGGATTTCTATTTTATCCGCACCGGCGTCACGGCTGTTCTGAGCCAGTTCCCGCAGGAAAAGCCAGCGGTCCGGCCCGTATTCCCGGAAGCCGTCGCGAATCCAGCGGAGAATCTCGGCGGCGGGCAGCAGAGTCTCCGAGGGGGGACTATCCATGAAAGACATTCTGTCACACCTTATCGGGGATGTCCACGCAAGGCTTGACATTCAATTCATGACAGCGTAGAGTCCCTGTGAATCGTCGGCTTTGCGGGTCACGCAAAGCGATGCAGGAGGTGAAGATGAAGCGCTTGATTCTGACGGGATTGTTGCTGGGATTCCTGGTAATTCCGGTGTCAGCCGCCGAGCTCCGCGGCGTTGAGATGCCGGACCGGATCACTATTGCCGAACAGTCCATGGTACTCAATGGAATGGCTTTGCGCAAAAAAGTCATATTCAAGGTTTATGTAGCCGGTCTTTATCTTCCAGACAAGGAATCGGATGCCCGCAAAATCTTGTCCGCCGACTCTCCCCGCCGTACGGTGATGCACTTCCTGCGCAGCGTTGGGGCCGGCAAAGTCAACGGTGCCTGGTACGAAGGGCTGGAGGCCAACACGCCGGGTTACTCGGCCGACCTCAAGCAGCGTTTTGATAAGCTGGCCGGTTTCATGGAAGATGTGAAAAGCGGCGATGAGCTGGTTTTTACTTATCTTCCCGGCAAGGGGACGGAAGTCACAGTCAAGGGCTCTGTAAAGGGAACAATTGAGGGCAAAGATTTTGCCGACGCGCTTTTTGCCTGTTGGATCGGTGAAAAACCGGGACCGGGGGAAGGCTTTAAAAACGGGTTGCTGGGACTGGAAAACTGATCCCGGGTCGTTTGCCTGGGCCTGAACTGCGGATCAGTTGTCAGCCAGAACCTCGTCATCGTACATGGTCTCGAAGTAAAGTTTGTGTTTGGCCTCTTCGGCGGACAGTCGCAAAAACAGTTTCTGGATCTGCGGGTCATCAACCCTGCCGGCCATTTCGGTATAGAGCCTCTGTGCCGCTTCTTCACGCTTCATGGCGATGGTGATGATGTCTTCAAATCCCATGTCTTCAGTGGGTGGGGAAGCAACCATGTAATCACTGATCTGCAGGTTCTGAATACGGGGAATATCGATTCCGGCCATTTCCATTTTTCGGATATCCTCCAGCATTTCCACGTGACCTTTCTCCATCTCCTCGAACTCGTGAAGGAGTTCACGCTGGGAGTTGAAGCGGACCATTTTCTGCAGATCCTGGTAGAACTTGATGGCGTCAACTTCTCGTTCAACTGCGAAATCAATTATTTCATCGAATTTTTTGCGGTCCATTCTTGCCTCCTGCTCATTATCCGGTATTGCGGAGGGCGCCGGCCGATGCGTGCGCCAAGGCTTTATTATACGAAATGAAAACGCAATATGCAATGTGGCGGAAAACGGCCTCTGGTTGACTTTTGGGGAGAGACCCATTACCATTGGATGAGTTTCCAGAAAGCGGACAATCAGCATGGACAGACTGCCTGAAATCCCCGGCTATCATCTTCAGTACCGGTTGGGTGAGGGGGGCATGGCCAAGGTGTACTTTGGTATGCAAACCCGCCTCAAACGTCGCGTGGCCGTCAAGGTGATGGAGAGTTTCCTGCTGAAAGACGAGAACTTTTCGCGCCGTTTTCTCAAGGAAGCCGAAACCGCGGCCAATCTCAACCATCCCAATATTGTGACCATTTACGATGTGGGCCAGGCAGGGGAAAGTTACTATATGGTCATGGAGTTCCTGGATGGGACCCTGAAAGAACGCATCCAGCGGGCCCGGGAAGAGAGAGGTAACGGCCTGGATGCGGATGAGGCCGTGCAGGTCCTGGTTGCCATGGCCCAGGCACTGGAGTACGCCCACAACCAGGGATACATTCACCGGGATATCAAACCGGATAACATCATGTTTCGCAACAGGGAAACTCCAGTACTGGTGGATTTCGGCATTGCCAAGGCCATCGGTACCACCACCAAACTGACCAAGACCGGAATGTCGATCGGTACCCCGCACTACATGAGCCCGGAACAGATCCGCGGCCAGGAAGTCGACGGACGTGCCGACCTGTACAGCCTGGGAGTACTCTTCTACGAGATGCTGACGGGAGACGTACCCTACAAGGCCACGGACTACATTGCCGTGGTAATGAAACACCTCAATGACCCGGTGCCGTCTCTGCCTGACGGTCTGGCCCGTTTTCAGCCCTTGCTGGAACGGATGATGGCCAAAGATAAGGATCAGCGATTCCAGAACGGGGGGCAGTTGCTCCAGGCATTGCGGGGGCTGGAATCCGGCCCGGTTCGCGAACAACCCATTGCGGTTGAGACGACCCTGATTGCCCCGGTTCCGGAAAAAATCAGCCGGCCGCCAGATCTGCCCGGCAGCGGGAAACCACTGAAAAAAAGCGGCGGATCAAGGAAAATCGCCGCCACTCTGGTCGTACTGCTTGCCCTGGCCGCAACCGCCCTGCTGGTTGTACTGCGGCCCTGGAAGGGGGAAACACCGACGCCCATGCCGATCAGCGGCCCTGCGGAGCCGGGAGTTGATTCTACGGCGGAAAATCAGGGCGATAACGAAGAACCGAACACGACCGCAGCGGAATCTCTATCCATCCCCGCGGAAAAAGAAACACCGGAACCCGGTTCCGAACAGACCAGGGAACAGACGGAATCCGGTCCCGATCAGGTACCGGAAAAGAAGGGTGAAGCTTCAGGTGATTCATTTCAGTCCTTAAAGAAACCGGCGGGGGAAACCCTCCCGCGGGAAGGCCCCGAGCCTCAAACTGTTCCGGCTACAAAGCCGGTCGTCCGGGAGGCGGAAAAACCCTCAACGGAAAG
>JAFGNX010000079.1 GCA_016926835.1 Candidatus Aminicenantota bacterium
TGAAAAGTTGAAAGCATAACCCGCGTACTTTACGAGATTCTGCTTTTTTCTACATTCTACCTTCTACAAGTACCGAAATGGCCAGTGGAGGGCTTTTTTATTTTTTCTTCTTTATTCGTTATTCATAGCTTTTGTTTTTTTATCACAGGTTCGAAGGTTTCCTCATCACAAACGCGCGAAGCCGTTCTCATCACAAGCACCCGGGAACTTTCATCGCGAGAACGTTTTGAAGAGATAAAGATCCATAAATAGGACTCCGGATTAATTTGAGTCCAGAAGGGCCTTTTCGATCATGTCCGTGATACGCAGGCCGAACTCGCCGTCGCTCAAGGGCGGCCGGCCTTCTCGAATGGCGGCAATGAAATCCGCCACCATCAGGCTGAGCGGTTCCGATGAGTCAACACGCGGGCTGATGACATCGCCCACCCGGTAAGCCAGTTGAAACTCACCGAAATCGCCGGGTTCCAGTTCTTCCACTTTTTTATCGTAAATCTTTATCTTTTCTTCCGGTTCCGTATCGTTGTAGATCAGCATACGCCGGTTACCTACAACGATGGTTTCACGGAGTTTACGTGGGGAAAGCCAGCTGACGAGGCCTTCCATCATGGTGGCGTTGTTGAATTCCATGAAAACAAAGCCCACGTCTGGATGCACCCCGACCGAAGTCTTCAGAAAGCTGTGTGCGCGGCGCAGTCGCACGTCGCCCAACCAGTAAAGCGCCATGGAAAGATCATGAGGCAACAGGTCCCAGATCACATTTACCGCCCGCTGATGGATACCGAGATTGATGCGACGGAAGGAGATGAACTCTACCCGGCCCAGGTCGCCCCGTTCAATAATGCGCTTGATCTCTCGTACGGGTGGGGAATACAGAAACGTGTGGCCGCTCATGAGTTGCAGGGAATGTGTCGCCGCACGCTTAACCAAGTCGCGCGCGTGCTCGCTGCTGACGGCAAAGGGTTTCTCGATATACAAATGCTTGCCCGCATCCAGGACCCGGCATCCCATTTCGTAATGTGTCTCCGGCGGAGTTACTACGAAAACGCCGGTCAGTTCGGGATCTTTAAGGAACAGGGAAATATCGGGTGCAGTCAAAACCGAAGGAAATGCGGCGGCGATTGAATTCAGGGCAGCGGGATCGCGATCGCAAACCACCAGGGAATCCACTTCCCGTTGCCGCAGAAGGTTGCGCACGATATTCCGCCCCCAGTATCCGGTACCGATTACGCCGATACGCATGTCGCCTCCTTTACTTGCTGATTTCGTAGCTGAGTGCCAACAGAATGGGTCGCCATTATAACATGCTGAACCACGTCAGTATACCCGGGAGAACGCGAAAACCGAACGCAGGGTACGAAAAGAGATCAGTAAGTCCAGCCAGAAGTCGTATTCCATCGCGTAATAAGTATCCAGAAACAGGGATGTATGCAGGGGCATCATCCCCCTGCCGGACACCTGCCACAGGCCCGTGACGCCCTGGGGGGCATCCAGGCGCTTGCCGGCCCAGGCCGGATACATCTCGATTTCATAGGGAAGAGCGGGCCGGGGACCCACAAAAGACATGTGTCCAGCCAGGACGTTGATGATCTGGGGCAACTCATCCAGGCTGGTCTTGCGCAGAATTGTGCCGGGAAAACTGATTTCTTCGCGGTGACGCATTTTGCGTACACGCTGGTCAACGGAAACGAGGTGGCCGGCAGAGAGGCGTGCCTGTTCTTCCTCTTGCAATAGCATCGCGATGTATTCACGGTGGACTGAATCCACATCTCCAGCAGTGGAGCCGGATACCAATTGCATGGTGCGGTATTTGAACAGGCGGAAAGGACGCCCGGCACGACCGATCCGGATTTGCCGGAAAATAACCGGCATGCCGAATTCCAGGCGCACCATCAGGGCGATGAATGGATGCAACAAGGCCAGCAGGGGCAGTAGCAGTATGGCCAGCAATCGATCCAGCACGGGCTTGGCCAGGCGGCGGTAGCATGAGTGTCGACGCCCGGATATGGGCAAGCCGCTGATCTCTCCCAACGCCATAATGGTTCCCTCGTGATTCAGTTCAGCATTGTAGAGGTTGAAGACAATCACGGTTGCACGGCGAGTCAGGGCTTCCTTTTTGGCGGTATCGAGAAAATCGCTGTATTCTCGCCACATTCGGGCTCGGGTGGATGCCATGGCCGAGGGTTGAAATTCCATCAGAACCAGCCCGCCGCGCGTGGTCCACGGGGTCTTTTCCGCATCCATCGGCTCAAGTCGCTTGAGGATACGCCCCGGGCCTTTTTGCAGCAGGTCCCGGAGATCGGTTGACAACCGGTAGCGGATCGGGGTTCGTCGCAACAACCAGCGTCCAATCACCATGCGCATGGTCAGGGTGTAAAGAAGCCCATATGCGACGAACAATCCGACCAGCAGGAGACGCGACGCCTCCGGCCATTGGGTTTTAAGCAGGAACCACCACGTACCCCAGAATAACACGAACACCACCAATCCGGCGCGCATAACGCGCGCGGCGTATTGCAGGCGGTTGAAAAACACTTCGACACGATAAAAGCGGTAGTACCAGAAAACCACCAGAAAGAGGACGAGCAGCACCGCCGCAGTCACGGGAATGGCCGGACGACCGAACAGGTCACGCAATCCGGCATATGCGCCGATGAAGGCCAGAATGTCAGCGCTCATCAGGCAAAAGGCGCGTTTACTCATCTTTTTCGAGTAATCGAATCACCCGGGCGGGATTTCCCGCCGCCACTGCGCGGGCGGGGATATCGCGGGTAACAACGGATCCGGCGCCTACGATTGTCCCCTCACCCACGGTGACACCTCCCAGAATGGTCACGCTGGAACCCAGCGACGCGCGACGGCCGATTCGCGTCTTTTCCACTGTCCAATCCGCCTCGGTCTGCGGTGTTCCATCGGGATTGCAGGCACGGGGATATCTGTCATTGATAAAGGTGACGTTGTGTCCGACAAATACTTCGTCTTCGATTTCCACGCCTTCACAGATAAAAGTGTGGGAAGAAATTTTGCAACGCTTGCCGATTACCGCGTTTTTCTGGATTTCCACAAAAGTACCGATTCTGGTTTCGTCACCGATATCGCATCCGTACAGGTTGATAAAGCCGTACCAGCGCACATCCCGGCCGAGACGCACATTCATGATGCGTACGTTCTCTTCAGTGATGGACACCCGTCTTTTACTCATGCCGCTCCTCGTGGTTCCGCGGTTCCGGAGCACCATTATACCCGGAACGCTTATGGGTGAAAACCCCCATGGCGAATCACGAACCTGTGCTTTCCCCCGGGGCTGTTCTCAAACGCTTCATTTTCGACTATGGTGATGCGGATTTTCTGCGAAGACGCGCAGGACAATCTGAAACGGATTCGCTCTTTTTCTGCAGCCGTGATGACACGTGTTGTTTCCAGACGAATGTGCAGGTGGTCGGGTTTTTCCTGTACGATCTGAAAACGTTTGGCGGGAACAACCGCCCGGATCGCCTGGGTCACGTAGGCAGAGTGCAGCCACTTTCCGCCCGGCATCATCAACAGGTCATTGACCCGTCCCAGGATGTCAACCAGATGGGCCGCGCCATGTTCCGGAATCATCATTGGGGCCGATGTCAGATCCTCCAGGCGATAGCGGAAAAGCGGATAGTACGGGTTTTCGAGGCAGGTGACCAGGATATCGCACATCCCGTTTTTGCATGGGGGAGTTTCGACTACCAGCCGATGTTCCATGATACGCAGTGGAGAGCCGGGAAAATCCGCCGCAATAATACCGGTTTCGATAGCGCCGTATTCGCGTACAACCGGGCAGCCGAATATTTCTTCCAATTCAATCATGGAGGCCGCATCAATGTATTCTGAGCTGAGCACTACCAGTTTCAATCCTTTAAGAGGAGTACGGTTCCGGCAAAATTGCGCCAGCCGCATCGCTGCCTGGGAATAGGAGTAGAGCATGCGCACCCGGCCTTGGGCCATGAGGCGATAACAACGCTCAAGAGAGCCTTCATTCAGAAAATACGCGTTGATGTGATAACGGTTCTTCAGTTTTCCCGCCAGTCGTTTCCCGAGCAGGCGGAAACGACCGATTATGCTCCGGAAAAAATACGTGTCGTCTCCCCATAACATGAGCCTGGGGTGATGCCATTCCACCCCCCATTGGCGCCTGTGAAAATGAGAGTCCAGCCGAATCTGGCGATGAACGGCACTACCGCGGAAAACAGACAGGGGTTGTCCCGTGGATCCACTGGTCTGGAGCCATTTGCCGGGCACACGATCGAGCGTGACAAAGCGCCGTGGGTCCGTTTGTATCTCCGCTTTGATTAGGGGAGGAACGGAGTGAAAAAACGATTTCAAGTCCGGGAACTGGTCTGGAAGCCCCAGCTTCCTTTTTAATTCAATGTAATAAGGTACCCGGGAAACAGCGTGGTTCCAGATGAAATTGAGTTGATGCAACTGCGCGTGGTTGATCTCCCGCCGGGTCCGGTTCGCAAGCGAGCGGCGATAAAACTCTCTTTTCAGACGTTGCTCTCCCAGATAGGATCCGCGTGCGGCAAGGCGTAGCCAGAATGATGTGTTCATTGGTTAACTCTGAGTTTCCGGCTGTCCGGCAATTGGAAAAACACGACCACTATTGCCAGGACAAACCCGAAGGTTTCGCTGAGTAGACGGGCCGCGAGCACGCCGGAGGCGGAGAAAAAAACCCCCAGAATGAGGGTCAGCAGGATCAACGTTCCGGCGCCGGCGAGGTGAATCAGAAATTGTTGTTTCTGATAGCGGGAAGAACTCATGAATGCGCTGAGTGTGAATTTCCCCATGCGCAGAGGAATCGCCAGGGCCAGCCAGCGCAGCCATAATCCCCCGGTGTCGATCGCTGGACGGAACAGCGAAATCAGCCAACCACCTGACAGTGCCAGGATAATTCCCAGTAGAATCCCGCAACCAGTGAAAATCAGCAGCATGTGCCGCAGCAGTTTTCCCATGGCGAGTGATTCCAGACCGTGGTAGGTACGGGAAAAAAAGGGAATCAGAGAGCGGGTCCCCACTTCCGCCAGAATTCCCACGGCCAGATAGATACGAAGGGCGAGGAAATACACTCCCAACTCCTTCAGGTCCACGAAGAGCGAGAGCAGCAGAATATCCGCCTGACGCAGGAAATATCCAGCGATGTGGTCGAACCAGTAGTAACGGATCCTGCGGAACCAGTTGAATCGTGGAAGGCGGATGCCTTTGCGCCAGAATGGTCTCAACACGACGGCTTTCATCCCGATTCCCAGTGTTGAACCGGTTGCCCGCAAAGCAAACACGCCGGCCAGTTCAATCTGATCGGACCAGATCACCAGAGGCAAAAGCAGCACCAGCGAAGAACCCAGGTTCATCACGGTTTCGATTTGCGCCCGCTCAAGTCCCAGTAAAAAGCCGTTCAGGTTCATGTCCAGGCCCAACAGCAGCCCGCAGGCCGTGGAAAGGGCAAGCAATCCCGCGGGGACATCAGCGTATATCCATTGGGCGATCCCCCATACAGGGATTGAAAAGGCCAGTCCCACGGCAGCCGTTGTCAAGGTGTTTGCGAACAGGTTTTGCATCTGCTGCAGGTATCCCCTCGTCACGGCGGCTTCTTTACTTAGAACCACTTCGAGGTTGAAAGAGGTCAATGCGTAGACCAGATACATTACCGCGAAGCAGATGCTGTATATTCCCAGGCTTTCGGCATCCAGGTATCGCGAGACGAAAAACATTACCCCCAGGTTCGTGCCAGTGGTTAAGGCCCGCGACAAAGACACAAAAACAGAGATGTTGAACAATCGCTTCAGCATGCTTTCTTTTCCAAAGCAATCCGCATGACACGAAGTAGGCGGGTTTCAAAATGTTCAAGGGTGAAGTGTTTCATGAAACGTTGCCGTCCGGCTCGCCCCAATTGGGCCTGCACTTCAGCGTTTTGCAGAAGGCGTTCAATGCAGGACGCCAAGTCTTGCGCGTCGTTTTTACGACAGAGCAGGCCGCTTTTCTCCTCCTGGACAATCCAGGGGATGGAGCCTTCACGGGTTGCCACAACCGGCAGGCCGGCTCGCATCGCTTCCAGCAGAACGTTTCCGAACGCCTCTTTCAGGGTCGGAAAAACCAGCATGGTTGCTTGGCGCAACAACAGTGATTTGGTTGGCTCATCCACGGCGCCGAGTATCCTCACACGGGAGGACAGTTTCAGGTCAACCAGCCGCTGACGCAATTCAGTGGCCTGGATGTCGCGGCCAAACGCCCCGGCCAGCACCAACTGAAATGAAAGGTCACGTTCGCGCAATCGGGCGGCGGCTTCAAGGCACACGTACACCCCCTTGTTTACCATTAGGTTGGAAAGAAACAGCAACATGGGAGGTGTCAACGGGACCCTTTTCCGTTCCACTTCGGGTATGTCAGGGAGCCCGCTGGGAACGGTATGGACGCAGTCGGGAGAGACCCAGGCTGCCAGGTCGCTTTTCACCAGCGGGCTTTTCACCAGTGCATGGGCGCCGTGAAAAAGTTGTCGCATGCGCCAGCGGGCAAAGCGGCCGGAGGCTTCCTTGAAGCCCCGTTCATGCACGGAACACAGGCGGCGCACCCGGAACAACCGCAACAGCCACGCCCAGGCCAGGTCCCGGTAATGGGAGTAACCCCGAGGGGTTACCGCCACGTAAACCAGGTCGGGGCGGTGAAAAACCAGTTCTTTCAGCAGCTTCAGCGAGATGCCCAGCGTAAGGAACACCTTTTTTGGAGAATAGCGGCCCAGTGATTTCAGTGAATGGGTGAAACGCAACGGCAATGTCCGCGTCTGGAAGTGTTTGTTCACCCGGCCTGAGTTCACGATCTGCTGGCTTATCAGCCCGGCTCCGTGCACAGGCGGAGGAAGAGGGACCATCA
>JAFGNX010000080.1 GCA_016926835.1 Candidatus Aminicenantota bacterium
CAAATTCCAGGACGGGGTGCTGCATGCGGCATAATCAAATCCCATACCCGTACACAACATTTGACAATATCTCTTTGGAACTTCTTGCCTCTTCAACTCTTCAACTTTTCAACTTTTCAACTTTTCAACTTTAATTGATCCATTACCCGCGCGGCAATGGTTTCACCGATGGTGATGGCGGCAGTGGCCGCGGGTGAGGGGGCATTGAGCACGTGAACCATGCCCGGGGCTTCCACGATACGGAAATCGTCCACCAGGGTACCATCCGCTTCCAGCGCCTGGGCACGCACACCGGCGCCGCCGCGTTTGACATCGGATCCGGCTATCTCCGGGATCAGGCGTCGCAATGAAGCCACAAAAGCAGGCTTGACCCAGGAACGCCACATCTCACCCACCCCCATGCCCAGGTGACGCAGGCCCATGCGCACAAAGCCCGGGTAGAGGAAAGTCTCGGCCATATCGCGCAACGAAATGTCCAGCTTGCGATAACCTTCCCGCCGGAATGCCGGCACGGCATTTGGACCCGCTTCCACGCCGCCGTTGATCATGCGGGTAAAATGCACGCCCAGAAACGGAAAATTGGGATCCGGAACCGGGTAAATCAGGCCGTTGACCAGGGATTCCCGTTCGGGACGCAGTACGTAATATTCACCGCGAAAGGGAATGATCTTTAACCCCGGATTCACTCCGCATGCCCGGGCCACACGGTCGGATTGCAAGCCGGCGCAGTTGACCAGAGTCCGGCAGCGGATGGTTCCGGAAGTGGTTTCCAATACCTGGGTATCCCCGTCTGCATTCCGGGAAATGAACCGCGTGCCCGTCAGGATCTCTCCGTCGCGTTCGCGGATGCATTTCGCGAAAGCAGCGGTAACCGCATGGTAATCCACGATCCCGGTCTGGGGCACCCACAATCCGGCCAGGCCGTACACGTGGGGTTCGTATGCTCGCAGTTCATCCAGTCCCCGTAGACGCCGCAAATCCGTCAGGCCGTTGGCTTCTCCCCGTTCCGCCAGCCTTTCCAAAGCCGGAAGTTCAGCCTCGCGGGTCGCCACCACCAGCTTGCCGCAGCGTTTGTGAGGAATGCCGTTTTCCATGCAGAAGCGGTACAGTGCTTCCCGCCCTTGCGTACAGTTCTGCGCTTTCAGCGACCCGGGTCGGTAATACAATCCAGAGTGAATCACGCCGCTGTTGTTCCCGGTCTGGTGGGCCGCCAGGCGATCTTCTTTCTCCAGGACCACAACCCCGCCCCGGACTTTCCCACTCAACGCCATGGCCGTTGCCGCACCCACAATGCCGCCGCCGATGACCGCCGCACCATACGTCTGTTCCGCCATTCCGCCTCCTGATTGCCGGTCGACAGGTAATGACGAATGGTACCGCAACCCGGCCGCAGGCACAAGTCCCCCATCCCCTTTACGAAATCCACATGCGGATGTAATATAGATGCGTCTGGAGTGATTGCGCCTGCAGGAGTAAACATGCACCCGACCGAGAAACCCCGGCTTGACGCCCTGACCGAAAGCATTACGGAACGTCTGCTTCACATCAAACCCGACCCCGGTGAGATCCCGCGCCTGGATGAAATCGAAGTGGCTGGAGTCACCCTGCCCAGAGAAGGGGCTGTGGGCGGTGATCACATCATCTACATCGACTTCAACCATCGCTACGACCTGGATACCTTGGCGCGTGAGAAAGAGGAATGGTGGAAAAAAGAAGCCGATCAGTCCAACCTCTCCTCCCCGGAGCAAGCGGGATTGAACGCCTTTTTGCACCGCCGCCGCAAGCAGTGGTGTCAACGCCTGGAGACCAATCGTCACAAAGCCGGAGTCCTTGTGGCGGACGTACGCGGACACGACATATCGGACGCATTTGTGGTGGGAATGCTCCATCAGGCCTTTCTTACCGGCGCCCTCTATGAGCTGAAGATCTTCGGTGAAATTACGCCGAACCTCTTTGAGATCATCAACACCCGCTTTTACAACTCCTCCAGCATCGGGGATTTCCTGACCATGATCTACGGAGAAATTCACACTGACGGTACGTTCCGCTTTATCTCCGCGGGCCATCCCCCGCCGGTTATCTTCTCCCGCCATTTCAGCCGCTTCATGGATATCCCCCAAAGCGCCATCAGCACCTATCCACCCATCGGCCTGATGCCGCGGCGTGAAGAGATCGACACCCGGGCCGCGTCCAGTCCACTGGGTTTCAAGGATGGATACCGCGTCAGCGAACTGCGCCTCATGGGCCCCGGAGACATGCTGTTGCTCTACACCGACGGTTTGACCGACCTGATTGACGCGCGGGGAAACGCTCTGTTTCCCGAAGCATTCGCCGGGATTTTCAAAACCATGCCCGATGCCGCCGCGGACACGGTTGTGTCCGCCCTGACTGAATGTATCACAAACAAAGGCGTTGCTCGGGAAGATGATGTCTCTTTGGTGGTGATCCGCCGGCGCTGAACCAGGAGAAACCACAGGCCCAGAAATTGCGTATTACCCGCATCAGGCCCCTTGCGGGTCCAATCAGGAGGAACGTACCATGAAGCGGAAACTGATGTTCGCGCGTGGCGCTGTGATCGCCGCCCTGTTTTTCCTCGGCTCCCAGTCTGTTTTCCCCTGCACATCCATCCTGGTCAGCCGCGGGGCTTCCAGCGACGGCTCAACCATTATCACCTACTCCTGTGACGGTGAGTTTCATCCCCGCATGAACATCATTCCCGCGGCGGATTACAAAGCGGGCGCCATGATGGATGTGCGCGGCTTTCGCGGAGTCATCGGGCAGATTCCCCAGGTGGCCCATACCTGGAAAGTCGTGGGCCTGATGAACGAACATCAGCTGGCCATCGGCGAAACCACTTTTGAAGGCCGCCTGGAACTGGTCAACCGCGACGCCATGATGCATTACTACCCCCTGATGCTGCTGGGACTACAACGCGCCAGAACGGCGCGGGAAGCCATCGAGGTCATGACCGGACTGGTGGAAAAATACGGCTACTCCAGCAGCGGTGAATCCTTCTCCATTGCCGACAAGAACGAGGCCTGGATCATGGAGATGGTGGGTACCGGACCCGGGGGCAAGGGCGCGATCTGGGTGGCCCTGCGCCTGCCGGACGGAACGGTTTCCGCTCATGCCAACATGGCACGCATCGGCACTTTTCCCCTGGATGACCCGCAAAACTGCCTGTATTCCAAAAACGTGATCGAGTTCGCGATCGAAAAGGGTTACTACGATCCGGATTCCGGCAAGCCTTTCCATTTCGCCGACGCCTACTGCCCTCCCACGGAAGAACAGGTGCGCTATTCCGCGCGCCGGGTATGGAGCATCTTTCGCCGCATCGCCCCCTCCATGAACTTCTCCTCCGCCTTCAGCGACGGCCGCGGCAAAGGCAACCCCTACCCGTTGTGGATCCGTCCCGACCACAAGCTCAATGTACGCGAGGTAATGAACCTGCACCGCGACCACTACGAAGGCACGAAATTCGACATGACGAAGGACCTATCCGCCGGGCCTTTCAACGCCCCGGACCGCTGGCGCCCCATGACCTGGAAAGTGGACGGTAATACCTACGGCTGGGAACGCCCCATCGCCACCCAGCAGGCCGGCTTCGTGTTCGCTTCCCAATCGCGGCGGGACGTGCCCGACGAGGTGGGCGGCGTGTTCTGGTATGCCATGGATAACCCCTACACCTGCGTTTTTGTGCCATTCTACACATCCATCACCGACCTCCCCCCTTCCTACACCCGGGGTTCGCTGCAGCAGTTCACGCGCGACTCCGCCTGGTGGGCGTTTAACTTTGTGGCCAATTACGCCAATCTGCGCTACAGCTACATGATCGAAGATATCCGCAAGGTGCAGGAACGCATCGAGAACCTCGAGTTCGCCCTGCAGCCGGCCATTGAGCGCACGGCCATCGAGTTGCTGAAATCAAACCCGCAACAGGTGGCCCCTTTCCTGACCCGCTGGTGCATATCCAACGCCGAAATGGCGGTTCAGGACTGGTGGGACCTGGCGGATCACCTGGTGACCAAGTACAATGACGGCTACATTAAAAACGAAAAGGGACGCCCGCAGGAAGTGGGGTATCCCGAAGAATGGTTGCGCGAGGAGCTGCGCCGCAATCCAGATAAATTCCGTATCAAGGAAACCCGCAAGGGCGAAGGTGAATTGTAACCTGATCCATTAAGGGAGTTTCCGCCCGAAAAAGGCGAAACACGATTCTTTCCACCGTACTAAGGGAAAGAATCACCTCACAAGTAACCGAGGCTTCTCAGGTTCTCAAGAGTCTTCTCGTGTACCTTCACGCCGTTTCCCGTTTGATCTTTCGCGATCGGAATCAGGCGCGCGCGGATTATTTGCTGATGATCCAGCCATGCAATCATGCGGCGCTCCAGATACCGACTCACAAACCATTTTTCATGGTATAGATTCCGCATTTCGTCCGCATCCCGGTCCAGGTCATAGAGTTCGCGGATGCCGTTTTCAAACATGATCAGCTTGTACCTGCCGTCTATTACGCAATGTCCCGGGGTTCCCCGCTTGGCGAGAAAGACAAAATCGTTGATTTCAGCTTCAGGATCAAAAAGGGAATACAGAAAGTTTCGCCCATGATTCTGGTCGGGATCCCTGGACAATCCGTATATATCTGACAACGTGCGGAAAATATCCGTCATTTTAACCATGGAATCCACCCGACGGGGGAATTTCGCGGCAATGTCCGGCGGCAGATGCAGGATAAAGGGCACATGAATCCCCGGTTCATGGAAACTGATGCCATGACCAAAAACGTTTTTCTCACCCAGGTATTCGCCGTGATCGGCGATGATCATCACCATCGAGTTCCGAAGCAAATCCAGTTGCTTGAGTTTGGCGTGAATCTCTGCGAAAACCGAATCCGCACTGGCCAGAGTTTCGTCATAACAGGCCTCAATATAACGCACCCGCTCGGGCGAAAGCCGCGCCTTCTCTTGACTTTCATCGGAATTCTCCACCGAAACCCCTGTTTTGAACGGCCTGGAAAACAGACCCTGGAATTCCGCAACAGGCACATACGGGGAATGAGGCTCCTTGAAGTGAACATAAAGAAAAAAACGCTCGTCGCGTTTTTTTTCCAGCCAGGGAAGCAGGTGGGGCAGATACTCCTGGGACAGTTGTGAAAACCCCGGCTCTTTGAGCAGTTCGTGATAATGATCAAAACCCCTGTTAAAACCGAATTCCGACGCGATATTACCCATCCCGTTCACAGCCTTGGTCAGAATCCCCTTCCGGTTCAAACGTTCGGCCAGGGTGTCCAGCTCCCGGGGCAAACGCGAAAACACGTGGTATACCCCCGTGATCGGCAGGGGATATCCGGTAAACAACGTGCTGACACTGCATCGCGTGGTCAGGGTTTCACTGTAGAACCGGGAAAAAACAGTGGCACCTTCAGCAAAGCGTTCCATGGCCGGAGTGGTGGGTCTGGAATAGCCGTAAGCGGAGAAGTGATCAGCCCGGGCCGAATCAAAAAGCAGCACGATTGTGTTTAGGCTCCGCAAACGCTCCTGCAACCGGGCTACCCGTTCTGTGTTCCGGGCTGAGTCAGCGGCGCGCTGTGGCGCCATGACTTTGTGGCGAATCCCCAGTGAAGAGAACTCGACAACACCTTCTACCGCTTTGTTTGAATCCTCGCGATGAAAAGAGAGCCTGAGGCGGGTCAATCCTTCCCGCTCGCCGAGTTCCGCGTGAATGGAGTGAAATTTACGGTCGGCCGGAATGGTCAACTCCGCCGCCGTCTCTTCCGGAGCGTTTTCATGCTGTTGCAGAAAAACCCGGATTTTCACGTCTTTCCCGGTCCGCTTCGCGAATGAAACCGGAACAAAGCGGCATTCACCTTGCAGACGGGAACTGCCGGTTAAATGAACGTAATACGTACGCCCGCCCGGCAACAGGGCGCCGAAACCCCGCGGATCTTTCTTTTCTCTGATCGCCCGCATTAAGTCAGCGGCTTTGCGGACTTCGCGCTGCCGGAGCGGGTTTTCGAGACTGGTAATGATCAGGCGTGAAAACGCAACCGGTAAAAAGATCCCGCTTACCGACTTTGCCAGCTGCTGCTGTTGAGGTGATGAGAAATCATATCGAATATCGATCTCGTTGCGACCCGGCTTCAATTCTCCTGGCATCAGATCAAGTTTCACCAGGCCGGTTCCCTGTTCCGGCAGGGCAATCTGTACGGCCTTGCCGCTGTTCAATCTCATTGTCAACCCGCTGCAAACCGCCCGCGTCTTAAGGTTCGGTTTGGCGTTGAACAACAGCCTCAGTGTCCGGGCCCTTTCCAATTGAAAGGCGATTTTTGTGCCCGGGAAGCGCCCCCGGCGAATCGATTTCCCGTCGGACTCCGTAAGGTTCTCGACCATTCCGTATCCATCCGGCATGATCATGTAATCATGGAAAAAATATTCCGTCCGGTCATACGTGAGCCGGCTTTCCTCGATCAGGTCATCAACCCGCGATTCCGTTCCGCAGTGGCTGCAGAACAGTGTCATTACGGCAAGTCCAACAATCCGTACTATTTTCATAATCTTCCCCGGTTTGCGCTTCACCCGTATGATATCACAAAACATTCCCCGCAAGGAAAGAGGTTCGGGGATATCGCCCCTGTCATTTGGGCCTTCTTCCCCCTTCAACTCTTCATCTCTTCAACTCTTCTTCAATACTTGTAGTCTTCCCGAACCGGGCTGAACACGTCCCATACCCGCGTGGGAACACCCGCCGCGCGGCCGCCATGTTCCACGCCGGCGGGGATGATATAAGTTTCTTCCGGGCCCAGGGTGCGGGTTTCCTTGCCGATAGTGAGTTCGAGTTTCCCCTCTACCACCGTGCCGGCCTGTTCGTAGGGGTGACTGTGCATGGGCAGAAGCGCGTCCGGCTCCAGGTCGATAATCGCCACCAGCATCTCTTTGCCCCAGAATGAGCGGATGGTGATACCGGGGGCAAGCTCTTTCGTTTTTCGGTTTTCGCGGTCGCAAAAGTGGTTCATGACTTCTCCTGTATCCCGGGAAACGCCATGCTTGTGCGCCCCGGCCAAGCCTCAAGCCTAAGCCACCCTCCGCGCAAAGTCAAACCATCCCGCGGTCCGGTCTCGCATCATTTCTTTTTTCTTTAGGGCGCGAATTGTTATAATGCAGGGTCTGAACCTTTGCGGTCTGCAAAAGTGTTGACAAAGGTAACCGTATAGGTTATATTTAAACCAAGGGGCAAAGACGATGAAAACTCAATATTATCTCGATTACAACGCCACCACTCCGGTCGATCCCCGCGTCGTGGAGCGGATGATTCCCTTCTTCTCGGAGCGGTTTCACAATCCCTCTTCCTTTTACCACCAGGCCGGTGAAGTGATGGAAGAGCTGGATGCGGCCCGGGTTGAACTGGCCCGCCTGGCGGGAGCGAACGCGGACGAACTTTTCTTCTGCGGCAACGGGACCGAATCGGACAACCTGGCCATTTTCGGAACCATGCTGCAGGACAAAAAGGGTCACCTGATCACCAGCGCCATTGAGCACGCCGCGGTATTGAACAGTTGCCGGCAACTGCAGAAGGATGGCTATGACCTGACCATCCTGCCGGTGGACGGCCACGGCTTCGTCGATCCCGATGACCTGCGTAAAGCCATGCGCAAAGACACCCGGCTGGTATCCATCATGTGGGCCAACAACGAGATCGGATCGATTCAGCCCGTCGCGGAACTGGCCCGGATCGCCCATGAGCACGGCGCCCTCTTTCACAGTGACGCGGTTCAGGCCATGGGAAAAATTCCAGTTGATGTCCAGTCCGCCGATGTCGATTTTCTGAGCCTATCGGCCCACAAGATGTATGGACCCAAAGGACTCGGCCTGTTGTTCAAACGCCGGGGATTGCACCTGCGGCCACTGGTTTTCGGTGGCGGTCACGAAAAAGGCTTGCGCCCGGGGACTGAGAACACGGCGGCCATTGTCGGCGCCGGAGAAGCGGCGCGGCTGGTGTCAACGCACATGCGCGAAGAAACAGAGCGGGTGAGGCTCTGGCGGGATGATCTGCAGACAAGAATTGAGGAAAAAATTCCCGATATTCTGATCAACGGAGACCGGGAACCGCGTTTGCCCAACACCTTGAACATTTCGATCCGCCACATCGAAGGTGAAAGCATCCTGGCCCTGCTGGAGACGCATGGTCTGGCCCTCTCTTCCGGTTCGGCCTGTTCATCAAAGTCACTGGATCCTTCGCACGTACTGCTGGCCCTGGGAAGATCCCATGAAGACGCGCACGGCAGCCTGCGCATCAGCCTGGGCCGGTTCACCCGCCGTGAAGATTTGGACCACCTGATGACCCACCTGCCATCGACCGCGGAACGCCTGAGGATGATTTCCCCGTTCTGGCAGAACCGGGAGTCATAGGAACCTGGAGGCACACATGTTGTACAGCAAGAAAGTGATGGAGCAGTTTCAAAAGACCGAAGACTATGGACGCATAGAAAACGCGGATGGTATCGGTAAAGTCGGCAACGCCAGGTGTGGAGACGTGATGTGGATCTACCTTAAGATCGATAATGGAATCATCACCGATGCCAAGTACGAAACTTTCGGCTGCGTGGCCGCTATCGCCACCAGTTCCATGGCCATGAAAATGATCAAGGGCAGACGCGTGGAAGAGGCCCTGGAAGTCTCCAACAAGGCGGTCACCGAGGCCCTGGACGGGTTGCCCCCGGAAAAAATGCACTGCTCGGTTCTGGCGGAAGAAGGCATCAAGGCCGCCATCGAAGATTACCTGAACAAACGCAGCACCTGAGGCTGGAGAGACACAGCCCGCGGAAAGGACGGTTAAATGGGTATCCGTTTTCGGTCTGGGGGAATTGATTTCAATAATCTCTCCTGCTATGATTATCTCGGATGTGGAGTTGGGATGTCCGGCCGGGCCTGATATCCGGGAAAGAGCGACCGCGATAAGAGAAATCAGCAGGTTTGATTACACCTTCCCGGTATGGTGTTTTATTTCGCATCCCCGCTTATTGCCAGGCGGCGCATGCCGGCAAAAAGCGAGGGTTGGCACGCGGCAATTCCCAAAAGGGGGGGGATTGACATGAAAAAGAAAAAAATTCCGCCGGACGGCAAACAAAAAATATCCGCGAAAAAAATTCCGCAAAAAAAACACCCGGATTCAATGAAAAAGGAACCGGTATCTGAATCACTTAATGAAAATTCAGGATGGAACGCGAATTTCCCTGTCGTCGGTATCGGCGCATCCGCCGGCGGCCTGGCCGCTTTCGAGGCCTTTTTTTCCGGCATGCCCGCCCTGGACGACCCCGGAATGGCTTTCGTGCTGGTGCAGCACCTGGCTCCGGACCACAACAGCATCCTCACCGACCTGATCCGGCGCTATACCCGCATGCAGGTCTTCGAGGTTGAGGACGGCATGGCGGTAATGCCCAATTGCGCCTATATCATCCCGCCGGGCCGGGACATGGCCTTTCTGAAAGGCGTCCTGCACCTGCTTGAGCCCTCCGCCCCGCGCGGCCAGCGCCTGCCGATCGATTTCTTTTTCCGTTCCCTGGCCCAGGACCAACGCGAGCGCGCCATCGGCATCGTGCTCTCAGGCACGGGCAGCGACGGAACCCTTGGCGTGCGCGCCATCAAAGGCGAGGGCGGCATGGTCATGGCCCAGAACCCCGCGTCCACCGAGTACGACGGCATGCCGCGCAGCGCCATCGCCACGGGGCTGGTGGACTTCGAGCTGCCCCCGGCCGAGATGCCGGCCCAGCTCATCGCTTATGTAACCCACGCCTTCGGCCATCCTCCCAAAGCCGCCGCGCCGGCCATCAAGACCGAGAACGCGTTAAAAAAATTTTCATCCTCCTGCGCAGCCAGGTGGGCCATGACTTTTCCCAATACAAGTCCTCCACCATCCAGCGCCGTATCAAGCGGCGCATGGCCGTTCAGCAGATCGAATCCATGGACGACTATGTCAAGTTCATACAGACGACACCGTCCGAAACCGAGGCGCTCTTCCGCGACATGTTGATCGGCGTGACCAACTTCTTCCGCGACCCCGAAGCCTTCAACGCCCTGGAAAAGCACATCATTCACAAGCTCTTTGCCGCCAAACGCGCTGATGCCGAGATTCGAATCTGGGTGCCGGGGTGCTCCACCGGAGAAGAAGCCTATTCCCTTGCCATCCTGCTGGCCGAGCGCCGGGAGGAGCTGAAGCAGAATTTCAGGGTGCAGGTCTTTGCCACCGACATCGACGGCAACGCCATAGCCACGGCCCGGGCCGGCATCTTTCCGGCCTCCATTGCCACCGACATCACGCCGGAACGGCTGGAGCGCTTTTTTTCGCCCGAACCGGGCGACAGTGCCTTCAGCGTTCAAAAGAGCATCCGCGACATGCTGGTTTTCTCCGAGCAGAACGTGATCAAGGATCCGCCCTTCTCCAGGCTGGACCTGATCAGTTGCCGCAACCTGCTGATCTATATGGGTAGTGAACTGCAGAAGAAACTGATCCCCCTGTTCCACTATGCCTTGAACCCGGGTGGTTTTCTTTTTCTGGGAACATCCGAAACCGTGGGCGATTTTCAGGACCTCTTTGCAACGCTGGACCGCAAGGCAAAGATCTACCAGCGCAAGGAGGATTCCCCCGGCTTGCGGCACGCGTGGCCGGGGCGGTTCTTACCGCCCATGACGACCCCGGGTTCAGGATCCCTGCGTGCCGTTGAAAAGACGTTTCTTACCGGGAAACTGCAACTGCGGGAACTGACCGAACAGGCCCTGTTGCAGGAGATCGCCCATGCCGGAGTCCTGGTCAACGCCCGGGGGGATATCCTCTACCTCCACGGACGCGCCGGCCTGTACCTGGAACCTGCCCCCGGGGAGAGCGGACCCAACAATATCTTAAAGATGGCCCGGGAAGGACTGCACCGCGACCTGGTTATCGCCCTGCGCAAAACCGCGGAGACCGGGAAAACCGTCCGCTGCCCGGGCCTGCGGGTCAAGACCAACGGCGACTTCATCACCGTCGACCTGATTGTGCGATCCGTAACCGCGGCTCCTGCCGCCTCGCCCGCGTCTTTATTATTCCTGGTTATTCTGGGGCAGGCCCCGGAACCCGTGATCCGTGATCCCTCACCAGCGATCAGTGAACAGGACAGCGAGTTCTCATCAGAAACGGACAGCGAAGAAGCCGACACCCGCATCGCCGCGCTCAAGCGGGAACTGCGGGTAAAAGAGGAGTATCTCCAGACCACCAACGAAGAACTGGAGACCTCCAATGAAGAGTTGAGATCCTCCAATGAAGAAATGCAGTTGATCAACGAAGAGTTGCAGTCCACCAACGAGGAACTGGAAACCTCCAAGGAAGAGTTGCAATCGGTGAACGAGGAACTGGCCACGGTCAACTCCGAGCTGCAGACCAAGGTGTCCGACCTGTCGCGGGCCAACAACGACATGAGCAACCTGCTGGCCGGCACCGGCATCGCCACGGTCTTTGTGGACCACCAGCTGCGCATCCTGCGTTTCACCCCCGCCGCCACCAGGATCATCAACCTCATCCAGAGCGACATCGGCAGGCCGGTGTCCCATATCGCCTCCAACCTGACCGGCTACGGCAACCTGAAGGAAGACACGCAGGCAGTGCTCGACACCCTGGTTCCCAAGGAGGCCGACGTTCGGACCGCCGAGGGTTTGTGGTACAGCATGCGCATTCAACCTTACCGCACCATGGATAACGTCATCGAGGGCGCGGTGCTCACCTTTGTGGATGTCACGGAGGCGCGAAAACTTCACGAGGCGTTGCGCCTGAACGAAGAGCGCTTGCGGGTCGCCCTCAGCGCTGTTTCCATTTGTGTTTTCAACCAGGACACAGACCTTCGTTACACCTGGATTCAAAACCCGAACTTTGGGTTCGCAACGGAACAGATCATCGGCAAAACCGACGTCGACCTTCTGCGGGAAAAGGACGCCGCCACATTGACGACCATCAAGCGGAATGTGCTGGAAAGCGGGAAAGGCGCGCGGCGGAACATCCAGGTTACCATTGCGGACAAGACCGTTGTATATGACCTGATGATCGAACCGTTGCAAGATGCCGCAGGCGCCGTGGTCGGGATCACCTGCGCCATGCTGGATGTCTCCGGGCAACAAGGCGTGGAGCGCTCGGATTCCGGCGCAAACCGGACTTTGCCATCAGAAAATGAGGCGGGTAACCCATGAAAAACAAAAGCAAACGCTCTGAATACGCCGCGAATTTACGCCGCAAAGCCGAAGCATTTGCGCGGAAACAAGTCGACCGGGCATCGCAAGACATCGCGTCCCTCTCGCCTGAGGAAATCGGGAAGATTCTCCACGAACTGCGGGTACACCAGATCGAGCTGGAGATGCAGAACGAAGAGCTTCGCACGGCTCAGGCGGAGATCGAAAAGATGCGGGCACGCTATTTCGACCTCTATGACATGGCCCCGGTGGGCTATATCACCGTCAGCGAAAAAGGGCTGATCCTGGAAGCCAACCTCACCGCCGCCAGCCTGCTGGGGGTGAACCGGAGCGAACTGCCCAAGCGGCCGTTGACCCGGTTCATTCTCAAAGAGGACCAGGACATCTACTACCTGCATCGCAAAGAGCTCTTTGAGAGCGGCGAACCCCAGTTATGCGAGCTGCGCCTGGCCGGACCCGACGGCGCCGCCTTCTGGGCGCGGTTGCAGGCCACATTCGCAAAAGGGCCAGACGGCGAACCTTTATGTCGAGTGACGATCAGCGATATCAGCGAGTACAAGCAGGCGGAAGAAGAGTTGCGGAAGAGCGAAGAAAAATTTCGCCTCCTGGTGGAGAATCAGACGGACATGGTCGTCAAGGTGGACATCGAAGACCGGTTCCTGTTTGTGAGTCCTTCCTACTGCGAGATGTTCGGCAAAAAGGAAGAAGAGCTTTTAGGCGAAAAGTTCATGCCGCTTGTGCACGAAGAGGACAGAGATGGAACCGAAAAAGCCATGAAGGCCCTCTATTCGCCGCCGCATACCGCCTACATGGAACAACGTGCCCTGACAGAAAAAGGCTGGCTGTGGTTTGCCTGGGTGGACACGGCTGTGCTGGACAGCAAAGGCAACGTTAAAGAGATCA